>DAOVVW010000279.1 GCA_030636965.1 Pseudomonadota bacterium
AGGGCCCGGTTGCAGCCGCGGTGGGCAGCTCGGGTGTGATGAAGCATCTCCTCCATGGTGATCGGGACAGTGCTGTCATAGCCCAGTACAACCTGTGCAAGAGAGTCACCCACAAGGAGGATCTCTGCTCCGCTCCTGTCTACGTAAAGGGCAGTTGGATAGTCATAGGCGGTCAACATCGCCACTTTTTCCTTGCCCTTCATACCCAGGACAGTTTTGATCGTTACCTTATCACTCATAAAAAAACCTCCCGCACAGGAACGGGAGGTGTACTCACCCTTGAGGTGGTCAATTATTCCCCGTCCCGGTCCACCTCAGGCGGATCCAAGCGGTATGTAGAACTGAACTCCTTTTTTCATCCTCTGGATCTCCCGGACAAGGTCCTGGAAGTCCTCGGGATTCCTGACAAAATCAACTTCAGCAGTGTTGATTATCAGGAGAGGGGTTGCATTATAACTGAAAAAGAAGCGATTGTAAGCCTCATTTATAGCTTCAATATATTCTCTTGAGATCTCCCTTTCATATCCCCGGCCCCTGAATTTTATCCTCTGCCGGAGAACCTCTGTGGGTGCCTGGAGATAGATCACAAGATCCGGCCTGGGTATCCGCTGATCCATGAGTTCATAGATCTGTTGATAAAGAGCCAACTCGTCATCGTCGAGGTTTACCGATGCGAAGATCCGGTCCTTTGCAAAGAGGTAGTCACATACTATGCTCTGGTTGAAAAGGTCCTGCTGCGACAGTTCCCTCTGTTGCTGATACCTGCTCAGTAAAAAAAACATCTGAGCCTGGAATGCGAACCTCTTCGGATTCTGATAGAAGCGGGGCAGGAACGGATTTTCAGTAACCCTTTCAAGGACAGCCCTGGACCCGAAATTTTCCCCGATCAGCTCAACCAGGCTTGTTTTTCCGACACCGATTGGCCCCTCGACGACTATGTATCTCTTGTCAGTCATGGTCGTAAAATGAATAATACAGTCTCTGGGAGCATTGGATCAAATCATCGCGGGATCAGCGACCCGGTTATTTTACTAAATGATCCCAGGTTTTTGATCTTTTGATCCTCATGGGTTGATGACACTTCATTAGCGATTTCGTCCACAGTCCTGGTTTCTCCCGGCATGACCAGCTCCGGTGCGAGATCCGCCAGGGGGACGAGCACGAACAAACGCTTCTTCATGCCGGGGTGAGGCAGAGTAAGTTCAGGTGACTCAATAACCTCTTCCCCGTAAAGCAGAACGTCAATATCGATGGATCTGGGCTCACCGCGCCTGGATCTGTTGATCCTACCCATACACTTTTCGATCTTTTGTACTGCCGATAACAGTTCTGTGGGACTTAGAGTTGTTTGGGCCATGGCAACAGCATTATAGTAATCCTGACCTGTGGCCTCAACGGGACTCGTTTCATATATCCGGGAAATCCGGTTCAGTACCAGCCCATCAACACTGCTGATCCTGTTGACAACTTCAGCAAGATTTTCCTCGCGGACTCCAAGGTTTGTTCCCAGGCCCAGATAGATTGCAGTCCCGCTCTCCACCTTACCAGTCTATCCGGCTCATCCGGGTCAGAGCTTCGGTCAGACGCTCATCGTCGACTGTGAGAGAGATCCTGAAATATCCCTCGCCGGATTCACCGAAGCCGTTACCAGGAGTGACTATCACTCCGGTCTCGGAAAGAACCCTGGATGCGAAATCGGCTGAGCTCACTCCTTCTGGTACGCTTGCGCAGAGGTAGAAAGTGGCCTTTGGTACGGAGAAGGCAAATCCCATCTTCTCCAGGAAATCGCAGGCGAGGTCTCTCCTTTTCTGGTACATATTCCTGAGGTCGGCCACCGGCCCCTGATCTGACTCCAGGGCTTCGATCCCGGCTTCCTGAACAGCCTGGAAAATTCCCGAATCTATATTTGCCTTGATGCTGCCTAGTCCTGCGACTACCTCCGGGTTGCCGCATGCGAAACCGATCCGCCATCCCGTCATGTTGTAGGTCTTGGAAAGTGAATGAAATTCTACGCCAACTTCCTTTGCACCAGGAATTTCCAGGAAGCTGTGTGGAGGTTCGTCGTCGTAGTAGACTTCAGTATATGCCGCGTCATGGCAGACCATTATTTCATTTTTTGCCGCAAACTCCACCACGCTTTGAAAAAAGTCGATATCTGCCGAAGCCGCAGTGGGGTTGTTGGGATAATTTATGAACATCATCCTGGCGCGCTTGAGAATATCTGCAGGAATCGATTCCAGATCAGGAAGAAAATCGTTTTCCTTAAGAAGGGGCATGTTAACCGGCTCTCCACCGGCGAAGATTGTCCCGATTCGGTAAACAGGGTAGCCCGGGTCCGCACATAGTACGACCTCGCCGGGATTGATAAATGCCAGGGGAATATGGGCAATTCCCTCCTTGGAACCGATGAGCGACACGACTTCCTTGTCGGGATCCAGATCAACACCGAACCTTGAACCATACCAGTTGGCAGCGGACTGGCGGAATGCGGGCATGCCTTCGTAGGTCGGGTATTGATGATTAACTGTTATATCAGCAGCCTTCTTCAGGCGCTCTATTATATGCGGTGGTGTGGGGAGATCCGGATCACCAACCCCGAGGCTGATAATGTCTACGCCCTTTTCGGCCAGTTCGGCTTTTTTCCGGTCGATCTCGGCGAAAAGATAAGGTGGGAGTACTTTTAACCGATCAGCTCTTTCAATCTTCAAGGTCTCCTCCAAATAAACGTTGAACGTTGAACACTAAACGTTAAAC
>DAOVVW010000282.1 GCA_030636965.1 Pseudomonadota bacterium
AGTGAAAAGTGTCATTTTCACTTTCCGTGCGTTTTTAAAACAGGACTACCTCTTCTCCAGAGGTGTTCTTCCTTTCCTCCTCGAAACACCTGAGGAAACTGTTTTCTGTAAAGTGGTCTTTTATGATGGCCAGTTTCTGGGAAGGCCCTAACCTGTAAAGCTCCTGGATGTTGAAATTTCCTCCCGCTAACTGATACATATCTTCCACGCTGATGGATTCGCACAGCTGTTCAGCCGTCTTCTCCAGGTCCCGGGTGATCTCCATGACGTTCAACTGTACCCGCTCATGGATCCTGATCTTTCCGGTAGTGCGTGAGATCTTCTCGTGAAGCTCTCGGCTCATAACGTCGATATCATCGAGCATTGTTACGATCCTGTTCTGCATGATCCTAAGAGCGTCCAGAAAAACCCCGAGTTCCCTTACCAGTTGGTCGAACTGAGCCCCTTCACCTGCGGAAGTCCTTTCGATCTCACCTTTCAACTCTCTGGAGCTTAGGGCAACTTCCTGTAAAAACCTGTTGAGGGTTTGCCGCTGGTTTTCGGAATCGTTGGCTGTCCTCTGCACGGCCCCGGCGATAACGCTCATCCCGGCTCCTCCTGAACCCACTTGAGCCGCAATTACCCTGGCATTGAGCGCGATAAGTTCCACTTCGGAACTGATCATCTCGATGTCCTCCGAATATTCAGACATCCCGTCCACCGTATTGGCGAGGGAACTCATGGAATCGGACATCTCTTTCCCTGACTTGACGACTTCCGACAAAAAGGTGGTAACGGACGACATCCCGGTTTCCAGTTCCTTCAGGAACTGCGAACTTTCCTTACTTGCCTTCCCGGTGACGGCGGCCATGCTCTCGATATTACGTATGACTGTATTAAAATTAATGATCATGTTCTGGACGGCCGAGCTGATACTTTCCCCGGTATCCAGAAGACACTTAGACTGTTTCTTGCAGACACCTACCAGGATAATATCGTCTGAGGGAACCATATCGTCAGGCTGTTTGGAGATTTCCTGGAACGTCTCCCTGAAGCTTCCCTCCTGAGCCTTTCGAAGATCGTTCATTACCCGATCGAGAGATTGTCTTGTGATATCCTGAAATTGCACCGACACGACCAGTTCCTCGATACTGCTGGTGATGGCCTTGGAACTGTTCGTTATATGATCCACTTCTTCTCCGGATTTGGCGCTTAAAAAGGTTAGTCCCTCAATGATGTTCTGTGCGCCCTTTACGACGTTACCGGTCTGGAATTGGTGCTGACCTCTGAGATCGTTCAGACTCCCGTGTACGTCGCTCACAAGTTCACCCAATGCCGCCGTATCTCCCATGAGATCGGAGGATTTGGAAGCTATGATCCCGGACATTTCGCCAATGTCATGGCCCAGCTGCATGAAAGCCGACAGACTCTCTCCTGTTTTGGTGCTCTGGATCTTGGTGGACAGGGCCAGCATTTTAAGGTCGCGAGAGGTTTCCTTGAGCCCGGTCAGCTCATCCTTTACCGCACGCAGACTTTTCCCGATGGACCTGAGGGAATCTATATTCCTGGATGAGACCGTATCTGCCTTATGGAAAATCTCCTCAAGCTGGGTGATCATTCCATCGAGCCCCTCTATGGCGCCCCTGATCTCATCCCCTGCCATAATGGCTGAGGCAGCGAGGGCGTTTTTTGATATCTCACTGGATCTTTTCGAAACATCCTGAAGATCCTTTCCTATTGAAAGGAAATCCTCTTCCGTACTCTGGCTCAGCGAACCGATACGCCGTATGAGTGAATCAAAGATCGGGGACCGTTCAGACTTTACTCTTTCTGAGTCCTGGCCCGGCATTTTGATGACTTCTCCCACAATTTACTCCACTTAAGAAAGGAGGTCCGTTGCTTCTCGAACAAGGGTCGTAGCGTTAATGGGCTTGGTCACATATGAGTTGGCCCCAAGGTCCAGCCCCGCGTCCCTGTCCTGTTCCCCGCCCATGGTCGTTACGATGATGATCGGTATTCCCAAATCCATCTCGCCCCTTACTTTCATGATGAGTGACAGACCGTTCATGTTGGGCATGTTGATATCTGTGATCATGAGATCGAAACAGTCGTTGCCCAGGCTCTGAGCGGCCTCCTGGCCATCACACGCCTCGGTGATATCGCAGAAAATGTGTTTTTTAAGCACAAGACTCAGGAGCTGCCTTACTGTCCTGGAATCGTCCACCAGCAGGATCTTTTTTTTCTCCAGTTCCGCCATAATTTGCTCCCCTGTAAATTCGTGAACCCTTATTCGCTTGACCGTTCCTGTTTATCCTTCAGACCGACTTGATGATCTCGATGAGTGACTTTATGGGAAACGGCTTGGTCAAGAAATCCACTGCTCCCAGTTTCATTGCCTCTCTGCGCATTTCATCCGTTGGATTACCTGTGATAATGACCACTCTGGATGCAGGATCGACCTTTCTTATGATTCGAAGGGCATCGATCCCGGAAAGTTTCGGCATCACCACATCCATCAAGATGATATCGATGCCCCCTTCAAGGAATTGTAAAAGTGCGTCAACACCGTTATCTACGGCCACCGCTTCAAAACCGGAATTCTGGATCTCATCCTTGAGCACCCTGGAGAATCCGTTGTTGTCCTCTACGATCAGCACTCTTTTCATCATGTCTCCTGCCTGTTCTTTTTATGAAGAAGAAACGAAATATGGAAAAATTTACACAATGCATC
>DAOVVW010000137.1 GCA_030636965.1 Pseudomonadota bacterium
CGTTGCGACCAGGATGTGCGGATCGGTTTCTCTGATCAGAGATATAACTTTTTCAAGGCGGCTCCTCCCGACGATGAGGCCGAGGTGCAGATCCGAGATCTGGGTGATTCTTATAGGAGAGGATCCCGGTTTAAGTAACGGTGTGCGGATAGAAACATTCTCCACCCTCACCCTGGAATTCTCCACCAGCCCCCAGACCATTCCCGCAACGATAATTACTGCAATTACTGCCAGGCTTGTCCGTAAGGGGATCAGGAACCTTGAAAATCCAGGTACCGGTATAGCAAACATCCGGAGGGTGATGTTGTAAATATCCACGATAAGGCCCATGAAGAGAAACCAAAGCACAGCGGCCATCCAGATATATGTTACGAGAGCCAGTAACCGGGCTGGAAGGAGTAGGTCCACTCGCTCAAGCATTCTGACGAAAATGGGACCCGTGACCATCAGCAGCATGAAAAGGGCAATTAGTAATAATCGTAAACCCGTCGGGCGAAAGGCAAAATAAACCTTCCCGAACAGATACAGGTTCATCCCGCCGTAGATCGAAAAGTAAACCAGTAGAAATATAGACATCAGTAATATCCCGCTCCGCAGAAACAGTTAGTTCCAGCCATAAAAGATCCCTAAAAAACCTCGGCTTAAAAGTTGATGACTTCGCAAAAGTCATCAACGCGCCCATTGGGGGCGCCCAAATCAATGACTTGCGGAGCAAGTTGTTGATTTGTGAGGAAAGAGAAAATGACATTTTTCTCTTTCCGCAAAGTAAAAAGCCATGGATGGACTTTTTACGACACTAACAGAGGCGACCATCAGTTATAATATATTTCCATAGGAAGGGTCCATCGTATTCAAATTGTAATATTACCTTTAGTATATTTCCCGTTACGGTCTCGATGGGAATTTGGCGGACAAGACGATCACGAACAAGCGCTTGCAAAAGTATCTCTGAATTCTTGACAAGAGCGTTTTTTCGGATATTCTTAGTAATAGTAACTATTACCAGAAAGGGATGCAAATGGAGAGAATGACTGAACAAAGAAGAGTAATCCTGGAGGAAATCAGGTCTCTTAAAACACACCCTTCTGCTGATGAACTTTACAAACAGGTTCGCAAGCGGCTTCCCAGGATCAGCCTTGGAACTGTCTACAGAAACCTTGAAACCCTGGCCAAAAAAGGCACGGTCAGGAAGCTGGAAGTTGCCGGAACCCAGAAGAGGTTCGACGGAAGGATCGACCACCACCATCACTTGAAGTGTGAAAAATGTTCAAGGATTGAGGATATCGAGATCGAACCTCTCGATGTAATAAGAAAGCTGGAGAAAAAATTACCGGGTTACGTAATAACAAATTACAGGCTTGAGTTTGAGGGTCTGTGCCCCCAGTGCAGTAAGGCGGCGAAAAACGACAAAGAATCCGGAGCTGACAATGACTGAGGAAATGAGGGGAAAACTTGATGAGCTGTACAGGCAATATAACAGGAGAGAGTACGTCTCACCCGATCCCCTGGAAGTGCTCTACAGCTATGATGATACGGCAGACAGGGAAATCGTCGCCCTCGTTGCTTCTTCACTTGCCTTCGGGAGAGTGGGTCAGATACTGAAAAAAATATTTCACGTTCTGGAAAAGATGCAGTCTCCTCCTGATTTCCTACATAATTCTTCCCGAAAAGAGTTGGAAAGAACCTTTGCGGATTTCAAGCACAGGTGGGTCACCGGTACTGATCTGTCCGCGATGCTCCACGGCGCCGGTAAGCTTATTTCAAAGCACGGCTCTTTAGAAGGTGCCTTCAGTGAGCATGTAAAAAGCGGTCAACAGACTGCCCTTCCTGCCCTTAAAGGGTTTCTGAAAGATCTGCACAAAGCGTCTGGCAACAGCGGCCGGAACAGGCTCCTGCCGGATCCGGATGGGGGCAGCGCCTTGAAGAGGTTCAACCTGTTTTTGCGTTGGATGGTTCGCAGAGATGATGTAGATCCGGGAGGCTGGTCATGCATAGGGCCCGATATGCTCCTTGTGCCGCTTGATACGCATATGCACAGTATCTGCCGGCATCTCGATCTGACAGACAGAAAGCAGGCTGATATGAAGACAGTGCTTCAGATAACGGACGCATTCAGGAAGGTTCATCCCCAGGACCCTGTTCGATACGATTTTGCCCTGACACGTCTGGGCATAAGGGAAGAGATAGATAAAAACAGCAAGTTGAAAAGGTTTTTTCATTAGGCGCGATTTAACAGGAGATGGGTACATAGTTGATGACTTCGCAAAAAGTCATAAAGCGCGCCCATTGGGGGTGCCCAAATCAGTGACTTGCATATTACCCTCGCGCCCGAGTGTGGGCGCCCGGATCAATGACATAAACCTTGAGTCATTGATCCGTGAGGGAAGCGGAAACCGAGCTTTTCGCTTCCCGGGGGGCAAAAAGCCGCTCACGGACTTTTTGCGACAATAACAACAACTTGTGAGGAAAGTGAAAATGACACTTTTCGCTTTCCGCGGAGTAAAAAGCCACGGATGGACTTTTTACGACCCTATCATAATCGTACCTCGATCTTTACCACCTATGAAGGGAGGAACACAGAATGGCAGCACTGAAAGGAACTGTAACGGAAAAGAATATTACTACGGCTTTTGCGGGAGAGTCCCAGGCGAGGAACAGATACACCTATTTTGCCAGCCAGGCGAAAAAAGAGGGCTTCGTGCAGATAGCCCAGATCTTCGAAGAGACAGCAAATCAGGAGAAGGAACACGCCAAGCGGCTTTTCAAGCTCCTGGAGGGCGGTGAAGCTGAGGTGCAGGCGTCATTTCCTGCCGGTGTGATAGGGACCACGGCGCAGAACCTCAAGGAATCAGCATCAGGGGAAAATTATGAATGGACGGATATGTATCCATCCTTTGCCGAAACCGCAAAGAAGGAAGGCTTCAAAAAGATTGCTGGTATTTTTACAGCAATTGCAGTTGCGGAAAAGCAGCACGAAAAACGCTACAATGAGCTTCGCGCAAATATCGAGGCCAATCGGGTATTCGCAAGGGACAATGACGCGACATGGCGATGTATAAATTGCGGTTACCTTTACGATGGCCGCGAAGCCCCTGAAAAATGTCCGGCGTGTGACCATGGAAGAGATTATTTCGAACTTCTGGGAGAAAACTGGTAAACTGGTATTAATCGAGTTTCTAGTTTCGAGTCTCGGGTTTCGAGTTAAAAGTCTGGAGCTGGAATTCTGATTGCTGGTTACTGACAACTGATTACTGACCACTGATTTACATAGAAAGGGGATTTATATGGCTGAAAGAAATGAAGTATACAAATGTGATCTTTGCGGGAATATAGTGGAGGTGGTGTTCGGGGGGCCGGGCGAGCTGGTCTGCTGCGGTGAGGCAATGAAACTCCTGGAGGAAAATACAGTAGATGCCGCCAGGGAAAAGCACGTCCCGGTTATCGAAAAGACGGACCAGGGGCTAAAGGTCACCGTTGGTAGTGTTCCTCATCCCATGGAGGAGAGTCACTATATAGTGTGGATCGAGCTTGTTGCGGACGGGATTTCCTACACTGAGTTCCTGAAGCCGGGAGATGCGCCGGAAGCGACTTTCCGTTTAGAGGCGGGGGAGTATACAGCCAGGGAATACTGCAATCTTCACGGGCACTGGAAGTCCTGATAGAAATACCTGAAATATGAGAGGAAAGGGCCCACTGGATGTGGGCCCTTTTTTTGCGGATTTCCTTGACAAATAAAGGTAATCAGGTATAGTAATACCTAATTACCTGATTGGAGGTTAGTTTGCCCAGCATTTTTCGTATTTCAGAAGCTGCTTCCCTTGCGATGCACACCATGGTCTATCTGGATGCCAATCGAGGGCAAACTGCTTCTGCCAGGAAGATCGCGGGAAAACTCAGCGTATCTGAGGCCCACCTGGCGAAAGTACTCCAGAGGCTTACCAGGGCGGGTTACCTGAAATCTACCAGGGGGCCCAAGGGGGGCTTTATACTGAATGCGGACAGCAACGAAACTACCCTGCTGGAAATATACGAACTTATTGAGGGACCTTTGCCCAATAATTCGTGTCTTTTTCCAGTGAGACATGCAGCGGTAGCGATTGCATAATGGGAGGTTTTTTAGAGCAGATGAGCAGCCAGTTAAGGGATTATCTGTCTGAGACAACCATATCCAGCTACCCTAACTTGTACAGGAGAGTGACAAATGGCAGTTAGAACAATGGTACATATCGATGAAGATCTGTGTGATGGCTGTGGCCTCTGCATTCCAGGATGCGCGGAAGGCGCCCTTCAGATCGTGGACGGGAAGGCCAAACTGGTCAGCGACATATATTGCGACGGGCTGGGGGCATGCCTGGGTGAATGTCCACTGGACGCCATAACAATGATAGAGCGAGAGGCCGAGGATTTCGATGAGGAGGCTGTGGAGCAACACATCAAGAACCTGACCGCGGCCGCTGATGAGCCCGAACCAGTAAAAGGGGGTGTCGAAGAAAAGCCGGAAGAGGTTCATCTCGGATGCCCCGGCAGTCTCTCCCAGTCTTTTGGCAAGGAGGATGCGACTGCAGCAG
>DAOVVW010000228.1 GCA_030636965.1 Pseudomonadota bacterium
ATTCGATGATGTAGAAATGAATATGCTGCGGCCATCGAATTAACCAAGTTTCTAGTTTCTAATTTCTGGTTTCTAGTAATCCCAAAGGAAAGAGTAGCACTCTGCGGTCCGACTGGATGAGCGGTCTGCCTGTCCTGAGCTTATCGAAGGGCGATCCCTTGCGTTAAAGGCTTTTGTAGTCCCCAAGCCCTGGAACTTCTCCGTGTCCTCTGTGGCTCTGTGGTGAAAATCTTAAAACACGCGAATTTCATTCACCAGCTTTTCGAAGTATCTTCCTGATGGTCTTTCTGTGAAGCTCATCGGTTGGTGCCGTAATGACGGACGGTCTGCCGGGTACCTTCCAGAACTCCGAGTCGGAACCGTGGCACGCGATACAGGTGCTGATCCGGTTCATTTTATCCAATTCTATTTTGTTGAAGGGTCGTGATCCCTCGTGGGCGGTCTCCTGGATCTGGTTGCCCTCTTCGTCGACGATCCGCTCCAGCTCAAAATCGATGTCAAGACCGTTTGCCCGGCTCACATATGTACCAGTACCCAATCCCAGCGCCTTGCTGCTCATGTGACAGTCGGCGCAGGTGCGGGCCTTTTTCGTGGTTGTGTGAGGCTGGATAGGATTGGTGCCTATAAAAACGGTGCCAGCTCCAGACCTTTAGACCCTGTTGGAAAAGATCATCCTGTTACCATCCATCTGGGTGAAGATCGTCTGGCACCCGGGGATGAAAGTGCTCACCATTCCTTCGTCATTGATCCCCAATGCAGGCGTTTCCCAGCGTAGGTATGAGCGGGATTCCGACCAGGTAAAGGCTGTTTTCTCCCTGTTGCCTTTTACATTCGACTTGCTCTTGTCCGCCGCCTCCATGTAATTGAGCCAGTCACCCGAAGGCTTCGAGATATCCTGTTTGGCGTGGCAGCCGTAGCATTGTGGAGCCCATCTGGCGTGGCACGCATAGCATTCCAGTTTCTCAGTATGTCTCTCGATGGCCACCATGGCCGCGTAACCCTCGTTGGAGTACTCTATCTCTGAGATCTGAGGTACCTCGTGCTCCCTTCCGGTGAGCTTCGCCATAAGAATAACCTTGCCATCCCTCTCGAAGAGGTTGGAATATGGGTTTCCCCAGGAGGTTTTTAGTGTGGACCTTCTTTTCAGGGTGCCATGACAATCAGTACACTCGATCTCAACAGCGTCCTCTTTTTTACCGTAGATATTCCCGTCACCGTGAAGCTCCTGGGCTGTATGACAGTCTATACAGGTCATACCCTTCTCGAAATGCACGTTCTTTGACAGGTAGTTGTAATTTTTTCCGTGGAGTTTGGGCTGCTTGCCTCCGGATTCGGTCCAGGGAGTACCGTACGCATCGCTTTCCATTGTACCTATGAAACTGACACCAGTACGCCCGCCCCTGTTGTGGCAGTGGATGCACTGAATCTCCGGGATTTTGATTGTGATGCGATGGGCAACAGGACGGTCCTTCTGATCTTTGGGGATTGCTTTGTCGCCTCCTTCGTATGTGCCGGCATCAGAATAAATTACATGGCATGCGGAACATCCGCTTGCGCGGTAATCACCATCTCTCTGATGCCCGTCGCTTCCGACGTGACATCGGAGACACTGATTGCGCAGGTAGTCGTCAACGAGATGGTTGTCAGGGCTCTCCGGTTTTGAAGGGTCGTACATCGGTATCTGTTTTAATGATTTTATTGCCTTATCATTTCCGGGTTTATCGTCGGTTACCGCAAAGTTGGCATAGATGCTCTTTCTGTCCTGTACTCCCTGGGCGTACCGCGCTCCGCTGATTATCCCGGCGCTGGTAGCATGCAGGGATTTTCTCAGGTTCTCGACTTTGTCGGGATGGCACTGGCCGCACGTTTCTTCTACCACATTCATGTCTCCTGGATTAGCGTACATGTCCCTGTGGGCAGCCTCGGCCGTCAGTGCTTCGGGATCCCCCATATGACAGTCAGAGCAGACGAGCTCCTTCATGTCATCTGCTTCAGATATCCTCTCGATCCCTTCGTGGCATGTAAGACATTTCTCGGCAGCGATTGTGGAAACAGGCAGAATGGAAAGTGAGACTAGTACAGCAAGAAAGAGTAATCTCTTCATGTAATCCCCCAGAATCGATGACACAAATACCCTGTATGCTTCCTTCCAGCCATATCTATATCAAACGAAAACTGCAGTCAATGTTGTTTAGGGTTAGCCGAAAGGTGGTGTTTAACGCCTAATACCCAATGTTTCTTTATCGCTTTACATAAACAACAAGCCTGGCTTTTCTCTGTGCTCCCCGCGTCTCCTGTGCCTCCGTGGTGAAAAACCTGAAGCTGTTTTGCGCTCTATTTTTTCACAAACAGAGCCGATTTGCACAACCTGATTTTCGGTCTAGACACTAATATCAGCCCGGCTGATTCAGCTTTTTCAACACTCCTGTCAACCTGATCTCGTTTGACGTGAAAAGACGGCTCCGTCATGAGAAAACTGCCACCAGGCTTGAGCATCTCCCGTATTTCTGAAAAGAGCCTGTCCTGGTCCGGAACCTCATGGACAACCCAGAACGTCAGGACAAAATCAACCATACTTTCAATTCCTAGTCTGTCTGGGCCCAGACTGTCAGGTTCAATCTGTATGAATACGATCCTCGAGTCCAAACCTTTCCGGGCAGCTCTCTTCGATGCAATCTCGAGCATCTTTTCCTGGATATCCAGGGCGTGGACAGTGCCCTCATCTCCCACTAGGCGGGCCATTCCGATGGAGAAAAAGCCCATACCGCACCCGATATCAACGGCTTTCATACCCGAACCCAGATACGGGTCCAGGATCCTGTTTGTATTATGGATCAAATTCCTCAGAGGGTTATCGAAGGAGTATGCTGCCCACCAGGGGCATACGTGTGAATGATGCTCCTTGGTCATTCTGTTTCCAGGGTTAGATTTTATGTCTTTGGAATATCAGTCCAGTGTGAGCACGCTGTTTACGAAATTCTCCAGCATGTTCGCGTCGTGGTCGCTGATGTCAACGAACTCGATCCCCATTCCAGGTGGACCCTCTGCGGTCGCACCCATTCTGCTCCAGGCGACCCTTCCTGTAACCTCAAAGGTGTGGCCTGTATCAGGCAGGTAGAAGTTTAACTTTAAGAGAGTATCAGGATCACCAGGTGAGAATGTTTCAATAAAGATGCCACCACGGCTGATGTTCAGTATGTATTCGGTAACATCCTCCGTAACTTCACCATATTGAACCTCGACAGATATCGGGGCGCGTGGGTGCTGCCTCTGCTCAGTAAACATAAAGCCTGACCTCCA
>DAOVVW010000248.1 GCA_030636965.1 Pseudomonadota bacterium
CAAAAGGGTATCCTACTGATGTCTCGCTTATCGTAAGTGAAGAGGGATATGGGGCAAATGCTTATATTGAAACAACCAAACCGCTTGTTGTCGTTACCGGCCCCGGGCCAGGTAGCGGAAAACTTGCTACCAGTTTATCTCAAGTATATCATGAGCATAAAAGAGGTGTTAATGCCGGATATTCAAAGTTTACCACCTCGGAGTGCCAAACATTTCACGCTGTGAATAGTGAATCGTGAATAGACAACCTAAACCGGTTTGTTTCCATTCCTTGAACTATTTTATGTTCACTGTTCACTGTTCACTCTTACTCCCCTTCAACCGTTTTCAGACCGCGCGAACCGTACATCGCCCTTATCATACCACGGAACGAGAAAGTCTCGGATATGGAGTACAGTACCGGCACCACAACCAAGGTTAATAGAGTGGCGACAGCCAGGCCGAAAATGATAGCTACAGCCATGGGGCCCCACCAATCGGCCGATTCACCGCCCATTTGGATCCGGAGGTTCCTGAAGTCAAAGCTCAAACCCACCGCCATGGGCATAAGACCCAGAATAGTGGTGATCGCGGTGAGCATCACCGGCCTGAAACGTACTGTTCCGGCCGTGACCAGGGCATCGTAGAGATCCATGCCGCGCTTACGCAGCAGGTTGATGTAGTCGATAAGGACGATGGCGTTGTTCACCACGACGCCGGCAAGCGAGATGACTCCTATACCGGTCATGATGACACCGAACGGCATACCGGTGACCATGAGACCGAAGAAAACACCCATAAGCGACAGGATCACCGAGGAGATAACGATGAGGGACTGCGCCAGGGAGTTGAACTGGGTCAGGAGGATCATAAAAATGAGGAACACCGCAATAATAAATGCCTTACTTAAAAAGGCCGACGATTTGACCTGTTCCTCGTAATCGCCGCCGTAAATTATTGAGAAACCGGAAGGAAGCTGAAGGTCACTGAGTTCCTTCTGGATATCCTTCACGATCTCCAGGGAACTTCTGCCTGAAGTATTCCCAAAGATACGAATGATCCTTGACTGGTCCAGGTGCCTGATCGTCCCGAAACCGCTCCTCATCTCAACCGTGGCCACGGATGAAAGGGGCACCGGGTCTCCCTGTCTGGTCGGTATAAGCAGACTCTCAATCTGAGCCAGGGTCTGGCGTTTTTCTGCGGGAAGTCTAGCGATAATATCGTACTCGTCCTCCCCTTCACGGTAATCACCTATTTTCCAACCGTTGACTGCCGCCTTGATGGTGTTGGAGATCTCGATGGTTGAAAGGCCAAGGAGCGTTGCTTTTTCCCGATCCACATGAAAAGCTATTTCCGGCTTGGCGCGGGACAGGTCGTCCTCGATATCAACGAGACCTTCAATACCAGCCATGCGTTTTTTTACAATTTCAACGAGCCCTTCAAGAGTGTCAACGTCCTCGCCGATGATCTTGACGACAACGGGCGCCTCCACCGGAGGTCCCATGCGCTCCTTTTCAACGTTGATATCGGCGCCCGTTATATTCTTTAATGCTGCCCTGATCCTGTCGATAACAACACGCGAGCTTTCCTTTCGCTCCACCCTTTCAGCGAACTCCATGGATACGGAAGCGCGCCTGGATTCGGGGGCGCTGCCCCAACCTGAACCAATTCCCACCTGACCGGTTACGTATTTGAGGTCCTTCTCCTCAAAAACGATGGATTCGACTTCCTTTGAGATCGCATCTGTGGTGTCTAGGTTGGTCCCTTGCGGCGCTTTAATGGCAATAAAGGCTCTGTTGGGATCGATGTCCGGGAAAAGCTCCACCCTGGGATCGGAAGCAAAGTACATAAAAATAGTGGTGAAAAGCATGAAGACCGCTATGCCCATTGTGAGCAAACGGTGTTTCAGCGCCCGCGTCAGAAGCCCCCGGTACCACCTGATGATGAACGTCGAGTCTGTACCCTTATCAGTCTTCTGTTTTCCCGCCCGCAGGTAGGTCGAACAGACCACCGGGTTGATGACCAGGGCAACAAAGAGCGATGCCGACAGTACGATGATCAGGGTCATGGGCAGGAACGCCATGAACTCTCCCATGATATCGGGCCAGAAAAGCATGGGGGCGAAGGCGCAAAGGGTTGTGACTGTAGAAGCTATGATCGGCCATCCCACCTCGGAAGCAGCCGTTCTGGCCGCCTCAACCTTGTCCATCCCCTCCTCCAGGTGCCTGTAGATGTTCTCCACAATGACGATAGCGTTGTCCACAAGCATGCCCAAAGCGATGATGAGGGAGAACAGGACCACCATGTTAAGGGTAATGCCCATGATCTGAAGCACTACAAAAGAGATGAGCATGGAAAAGGGAATGGCAAGAGCTACGAAAATAGAGCTTCTCACACCAAGGAACATAAACAGCACCAAGAGCACCAAGACCAGTCCCGTCAGGATACTGTTCTCAAGCTCGGCCACCATGCGTCTGATATCCTTGGAACTGTCCAGAGTGAGGGTAAAGCCTACCGAGTGCGGTAGCTGTTCTTCGGCGGCCTCCAGCAGGGCGAATACCTGGTCGGCCACTTCGATAATATTCTCACCGGTGCGTTTTTTCACCGACAGCGAAACGCTTGTCTGATCGTTCATCCGTGCGTAGCTGATGGGATCCTCAAAAGTATCGCGAATGGTAGCCACATCCTTGAGGTAGATGGGCCTTCCCTCCCGCGCGACGAGAACCAGATTGTCTATGTCTGAAGGGTCAGTAAACTCCCCCGGGATACGCAGCATGTACTTGCCCTTGCCCAGATTGATGCTTCCGCCCGGGACGTTGACGTTCTCACGCTGGACCATGGAGAGGATCTCCGTAAAGCTGAGTTTGTAGGCAGCCATACGATCGGGATCGAACTCCACCCGGATCTCCCGTTCCCGGGCACCGATGACATCGACTTCCAGGACACCTGGAAACTGTTCGATACGATCCTCGAGCTCTTCGGCAACCTTTTTCAGGACCTGTTCACTGACCTGGCCCGAGATAGCAACCATAAGGATGGGAAATTCTGAAATATTGATCTCGAAGATGACCGGATCGTTTTCCAGGTCATCGGGGAGATCGCCCTTTG
>DAOVVW010000300.1 GCA_030636965.1 Pseudomonadota bacterium
AAATTTCATGCTCTTTTTGTTTTCGAAAGCGGACCAGACATGTTCAACACCATCTTCTAATGAGAAGGCATCCTTGATTATCTCATGTGGCCTTCTTTTTTCTGCCTCTGAAAGAACCCTGGCAAAAGCATCCATCAGCTGAAACAGTGAGGCTTCTATAAAATGGTCGTCGGGATGGGCCTTGTCTTCCAGTTCGGGCCGTACGAAGATATCCTTCCCCAATTGAGGCCGCATATTCAGATCATGGGCAGCTGTTTTATAACGCTGGTATTCAATAAGTCTTCGTATAAGCTCCTCACGTGGGTCAGTCTCGATCTCCTCTTCTTCCTCATCATCAAGCGGAAGCAGCATCCGCGATTTTAAGTAGACCAGGGTGGATGCCATAACCAGGAATTCGCTGGCCACTTCAAGGTTGAACTCACGCATGATATCCAGATATTCGAGATACTGCCTGGTTATCTCAGCAATTGGAATGTCATAGATATCAAGTTCATCCCTTTTTATCAGATGAAGCAGAAGATCTAATGGGCCGGTGAATTTGTCAATCTCGATCCGGTATAAAGAGAGCGTGCTTTCTGTTGTATTTGTGATATCAGATTCGGTAGTCATCTTCTCGTCCAAGGTCCAAGGTCCAAAGTCCAATGTCGACCCATTATGAAAACACGTTGGTCGTTGGACGTTGGTCGTTGGACGCGCTCAATCGTATTTGGGTAGTCTGTTTCGGTTGTCATCTTTTCGATATCGTGTTCAACGTTCGAGGTTCAACGTTCAACGTCATGCTCGCCATACTTTTATAACTTTGAACATTGAACGTTAAACATTGAACGTGGTTATTGATAAAGCTGAACCGCTCTTCTCACATCCACCATCGTTTTTGCAGTTTCAATCTGAGCTTTTTTATTACCGTCGGAAAGTATCTGCCTGACCATGTCAGGGTGTTTCTCAAGTTCACTCCGCCTCTCTCTGATGGGAGAGAGGGTTTTTTCTATTTCCTCAAACAGGATCTTTTTGCAGTCGATACAGCCGATACCGGCGGTCCTGCATCCATGTGCAGCTTCCTCTCTTTTCTCCTCAGGTGTAAAGAAAATGTGCAGCTCAAATACAGGACACTTTTCAGGGTCACCTGGATCAGTCCTCTTTACCCTTGCGGGATCCGTGACCATTGGCCGCAGCTTCTCCCAGACTTCATCGGACGAATCTTTCAGGTAGATCGCGTTATTGTAGCTCTTGCTCATCTTGCGCCCGTCTGTCCCGGGAACCTTTGGAGCTTCAGTGAGCAGGTGCATCGGTTCAGGGAACACAGGATCAGAATCTTCCGAACCATACATGGAGTTGAAGCGTCTCACTACCTCACGGGAAAGTTCCAGATGCGGAAGCTGATCCATGCCGACCGGTACGAAGTTGGCCCTGTATATAATGATATCCGCGGTCTGGAGCAGCGGATAGCCGAGGAAACCCAACGTCGCCAGTTCTTTATGTGACATCTGCTGTCGCACTTCCTTGTACGACGGGACCCTTTCCAGCCATGAGAGAGGGGTTATCATGGATAACAGTACGAAAAGCTCCGCGTGTTCCAGGATTGCGGACTGCAAAAAAAGTGTAGATCGCTCCGGGTCAAGCCCGACACTTAACCAGTCCGTTACGATCTCTACTGTGAATTCCTCAAGGGATTCGGGCTCGTCATACATGGTCGACAGTGCATGCCAGTCGGCGATGAAATAGAAACATTCGTACTTGTCCTGAAGTTCGAACCAGTTGCTGAGGGCTCCAAGGAGATGCCCGATGTGGAGTGGCCCGGTGGGCCGCATTCCGGAAAGCACACGCTTCATTCAAATACCTCCGTCAGAATCCAAAGATCGTCCTGATGCCAATAAAGACCACCGCATATAAGGGTCCTATTATGCGCCACAGGAGACCTGTTATCATAAGCACTATCAGGATTATGAAACCGTAGGGCGCAAGCCTGGAATATGAGCGAGACATATCAGGGGGCAGCAGGCCCTCCAGTATGTGGCTGCCGTCCAGCGGATGGATCGGCAGGAGGTTAAAAACCCCCAGGATAATAGATATCCTTATACCCCACATTATCATTGCGACCAACGGCGTCAGAATCGCCGAACCCCGGATAGCGGCATCGCCAGGAAACCAGAGCATTATCCTTAAAACCATGGCAAAGGCCAGGGCCAGTAGAAGATTGCTGGCAGGTCCTGCCAGAGACACATATACCATATCTTTTTTAGGATTCCTGAAGTTGAAAGAGTTTACAGGTACTGGCTTTGCCCACCCGAAAATGAACCCCGTTCCCGAAAGGGCCAACATCAACGGGAACAGAACAGTTCCCACCGGATCTATGTGACGTACGGGATTCAGCGTGAGCCGCCCCAACATCTGCGCCGTGTAGTCACCTTTTTTCATGGCTATGTATCCATGGGCAACTTCATGGACAGTGATCGCCAACAGGAGTGGTGGTATTTGTATTACGAGGGCCTGTATTAGCTGTGGTGATAACATTTGGGTTCCTATGCTCCTAAGTTTATATGTTCAACGTTCAACGTTGAACGTTCAAGGCTAACTTTAAGTACTCTGATATAAAATTATCG
>DAOVVW010000001.1 GCA_030636965.1 Pseudomonadota bacterium
ACCATGGCGCCGACTACCGGAAATATCATGAAATCTATGAAATCGGGCATCACGTCTCCTGCCCAGTAGTTTGTTTTATTCCGCGGAGTAGAGGCCAGGTATGGACTTTTTTTCGACCCTATCAAAGTTGATGACTTTGTAATAAGTCATCAACGCGCCCATTAGGGGCGCCCAAATCAATGACTTGCGTGCAAGTTATTGATTTGGGAGGAAAGTGAAAATGACACTTTTCGCTTTCCGAGGAGTAAAAAGCCATGTATGGACTTTTTACGACCCTATCAATATTGTTAGCTAATTATTGCGATACTATTACATTTTTCTGGTCATCTCCACATTAGTTGTTAGTTGAAGTTTGATTAAAACCCAAGGCAAGGCTTTTCTCTCTGGCCTCTGTGACTCTGTTCTAAAAAAAACTTGGAACCTGGAACCTGGGACTCTGTTAATTCTGGACCGCCATATTTTATCTGGACAGTTTTCGCAATCGTGGATTCGTGGTATTGTTTAAAATTCTGTGTTTATTTAATTCCGTGCTGTATAGCCAGAGAGGAAGGTATCATTTGGCGAAACCCCGTAAAAAGGGAAAGCAATTCGAGGAAAAACTGACTGAGCTTGAGCAGATAGTTACCCGTCTCGAAGAGGGTGACGCTACACTTGAGGAGTCACTGGACCTGTTCCAGAGGGGTACGGAATACCTCAAGGAGCTGGCCGACATGCTTGACGCGGCTGAAAAGCAGGTGGAAGTGCTCATCAAGGACAGCTCTGGTAACGTGAGTTCTGAACCACTGAAAGAGGAAGAATCTGAGGGATGAGGGAGTACCTGGACCAGGGCAGAAAGACCGTTGACGATGCCCTAGAAGAGCTTATGCCGAGGGAAGGATCAAGGCCTTCCGATCTGGTTGCCGCGATGCGGTACAGCCTCTTCGCGGGGGGCAAGAGGATCAGGCCCATTCTCGTTCTGGCCGCCGTTGAAGCCGCAGGCGGAAACGCTCGTGACGCAATGTTCGCCGCATGTGCTGTTGAGATGGTCCACACCTATTCACTGATCCACGATGACCTTCCGGCCATGGATGACGATGATTACCGTCGTGGGGTCCCTACCTGCCACAGAAAGTTCGGAGAAGCTACCGCTATTCTGGCCGGTGACGCCCTCCTCACTCTTGCTTTTGATGTTCTTTCAGACTCCGGGAGCGACAGCAACATCGACGCGAAAGTGCGGATCATGATGATCCATGAATTGGCTAGAGCTGCAGGCTGGACCGGGATGGTAGGAGGGCAGCAGGTGGATGTTGCCAGCGAGGGAACGGAACCTGACTTGCCTACTCTCCAGTACATACACACTCACAAGACCGGGGCCATGATCCGCTGTTCTGTCCTGCTGGGTGGATTTGCCTCCAATGCCGACGATGCGTTAATCAATTCCCTGAGAACCTACGGTGAAAGACTCGGACTGGCGTTTCAGGTTGTGGATGACATACTGGACATCACTTCAACGACGGAGGAGTTGGGAAAAGATCAGGGGTCAGACGCCTCCAGGGGAAAAATGACCTACCCGGCTCTTTTCGGGCTTGAAGAGGCCAGGGAAAGGGCTGCTGAATTGATACATGAGGCAAAGACAGCGTTGATCAGTGTCAGTAACAAAGATAGACTCACCGGAATTGCTGATTTTGTTCTGAAAAGGAGGCTTTAAACCTGTGACTGGACCACACAACATAAATACTCCTATCCTTTCGGGTATCAACAGCCCAAAGGATATATGGGATCTGAGTCTTGAGGAGCTATCTGAGCTTGCTTCAGAGTTGCGGAAAGTTATCCTGGAGGTTGTTTCACAAAACGGCGGCCACCTGGCGTCCAATCTGGGTGCTGTAGAACTTACGATAGCATTACACTATGTATTCCGCGCGCCTACCGATAAGATTATATGGGATGTGGGACATCAGGCCTACACACACAAGCTCCTTACAGGCCGCCGGGACGAATTCCATACTCTGAGGCAGAAGGGCGGTATAAGCGGTTTCCCGAAGCGCATGGAGAGCCAATACGACCATTTCGATGTTGGACACAGCGGGACCTCCATATCCGCGGCCCTTGGCATAGCAAAGGCAATGGACCACATGAACCTTCCGGGCAAGGTCGTTCCTGTTATCGGAGATGGCAGTATGACTGCCGGCCTCGCCCTGGAGGGCCTCAATCAGGCTGGTGATATGGGGAGCAGGCTGGTCGTGGTGCTCAACGATAACGAGATGTCCATATCACCCAATGTGGGTGCTATTTCCTCCTATCTGTCACGTACCCTTACCGGTCAGACCATGCAGAAGATCAAGAAAGAATCAGAAAACCTCCTCAAAAGCATTCCCGGTATTGGATCTTCCATGCACAAGGTTGCCAAGAGGGTGGAGGAATCATTCAAGACGTTGATCTATCCCGGCATCCTTTTTGAGGAGTTAGGCTACCAATATATAGGGCCCATACGTGGGCACAGGTTGGACAGACTGATAGTAGCTTTTACCAATGCGCGAAGGATCGATGGGCCTGTACTCGTACATGTTGGCACCGTCAAGGGGTATGGTTATGCCCCCGCCGAAGAAAACCCCTCTATTTTTCATGGTATCGGGCCCTTCGAGCTTGAAACCGGCAAATCGAGAGTAAAAGCTGCGCCACCATCGTATACGGACTTATTTGCCCAGGCTCTGATCGATGAGGCAAAGAAGAATGAAAAGATAATAGCCATCACAGCTGCGATGCCGGAAGGGACTGGGCTTCACAAATTTGCCGAGGCTTTCCCGGATCGGTTCTACGATGTGGGAATAGCTGAACAGCATGCGGTGACTTTTGCTGCCGGCCTTGCTTCAATGGGTTTTAGACCTGTGGTTGCTATATACAGTACGTTCCTTCAGAGAGCTTACGACCAGATCGTTCATGATGTATGTCTGCAGGATCTTCCGGTTGTCTTCGCCATGGATCGCGGCGGATTAGTGGGGGAGGACGGCCCTACCCATCACGGTGTTTTTGACCTTTCCTATCTGCGCCATATCCCCAATATAGTACTCATGGCACCGGGGGATGAAGATGGTCTGAGAAAATCGCTGGCTACGGCTCTTGCCTGCGACGGACCCAGTGCCCTGAGATATCCGAGGGGCTCCGGGGTTGGCATCCAGATGTCGGACCCGCAGCCCTGGGACCTGGGGAAGGGAGAGCTCTTGAGAGAGGGGACGGATATTGGCATTATAGCTATAGGATCCGTCGTTCACCCGGCCCTTGAAGCGGCCAAATCCTTGTCTGAAGAGGGTGTGGAGGCGGCCGTTGTGGATGCCAGGTTTATCAAGCCCCTGGACGCGGATCTGATAAAAGATGTCAGCGAAACATGCGGCCTGGTTCTGACGGTAGAGGAGAATTCTCTCATGGGGGGGTTCGGTTCGGCGGTTCTTGAAGTTTTGTCCGATGCCGGGGAGCGGGTAAAAGTCAGCAGACTTGGTATCCCTGATTCATATGTGGAGCACGGTTCACCAGCGGAACTGAGGGCAGATCTCGGCCTGGATGCGCAGGGTATCAGGAAAGCCGTAAAGGAGATCCTGGATGGCGGAGCGTGAGAGAGCCGATGTTCTGCTGGTTTTGCGGGGTCTTGTCCAGAGCAGACAAAAAGCGCAGGCGCTGATCATGGCAGGTCAGGTCTTTTCGGGAGAGAGAAAAGTCGACAAAGCCGGGGATCGACTTCTTCTGGATGCTCCCCTGAGAGTAAAAACACCGATGGCCTACGTCAGCAGGGGCGGACTGAAACTGGAAGCGGCCCTTGATCATTTTGGTGTCGAGCCGGCAGGGAAGTCATGCATCGATGTGGGAGCCTCAACCGGGGGATTTACGGATTGTCTGCTCCAGAGAAACGCAGTCAAAGTGCATGCAATAGATGTCGGCTATGGACAGCTGGCCTGGAAGGTGAGAAATGATCCCCGCGTCACGGTAGTGGAGCGGACGAATTTCAGAACTGTTCCAGATGATTTCTTTGATGAGATGTTCGACCTGGCTGTTGTAGATGTATCGTTTATATCCCTGGGCCTTATCCTGCCCAGCCTCAAGCGGTTTATCCGGGATGATGCAGAAGCAGTAGTCCTTGTCAAACCACAATTTGAGGCCGGACCAGAGAAGGTTGGCAAGGGCGGCATAGTAAGGGAAGAAAGTGTCAGACAAGAAGCGTTGGCTCGGGTTTTGAGAACAGCCTCGGAGGAAGGCTTTATGGTCCTGGAAACAATGGAATGCCCTGTGCCGGGAGCGGATGGCAATATTGAGTTCTTTGCATATTTGAAGTGGAAATCGGAGCATTAGAAATTAGAGCATTGGAAATTAGAAATTGGAAATTGCGAGTTTATAGTCGATAATTCGTAAATAGACCGAAAGGGATCATGAAGAGGATAGGTATTATCACAAAGACGACCAGTCCCCATGCCGATCAGGTAATGGAGGAGCTTGTTCCATGGCTTACCCAGAGAGGGCTGGAAGTCAATTTCCAGGACAATTACTCCAGGCTGGAGGGTGACGGAGCCAGATCTTCTCCCCTCGAATCTGTTGCCGATGACGTTGATATCGTTCTCGTTCTCGGTGGAGATGGAACACTCCTTGCTGCTGCCCGTCTTCTTGAGGAGGTCGATATCCCGATTCTAGGGATAAACCTTGGTTCAATGGGATTCCTTACTGAGGTGAGTCTTGATGATATTTATGTAAATCTGGAGAAGGTTATTGAGGATGACTTCTTTATCGAGGAGAGGATGAGGCTGAAAGCCGGTCTCATGCGGGGAAAAGACCTTATTGCAGAGTTTATGGTCCTTAACGATGTTGTGATCAACAAGGGAGCCCTGGCTCGCATTATCGATATGGAAACCCTTGTGGATGGTGAGAGTGTTACCACATTCAATGCCGACGGACTCATAATAAGCACACCCACTGGTTCCACGGCCTACTCTCTTGCCGCAGGGGGGCCAATTGTCGAGCCGAACCTGGATATCATCATCATCTCCCCCATATGTCCTCACACGCTTACAAACCGGCCTCTGGTCGTTTCAGGTGGCTCAGAGGTGGAGGTTGTCCTGGTCAGCGATTCGGGCAGAGTTTACATGACACTGGATGGTCAGGAGGGGCTTGGCCTTGAGGAGGGCGACCGGATCAGGATCAAGGCATCGGAACGCCGTGTCAGGTTGATAAGAACGGGGCACAAGAGCTTCTTCGAGGTCCTGAGGACGAAACTGCACTGGGGACATCGATGAGGTGCAACCGCGTCCAACGTCCAACGCTTGCCAAGTCGAAGCTTTACGCGAAGACTGGTCCAACGACCAACGTTGAACTTCGGTTCATTGATGTACCTGAATATGACTTATATATGTTGAAGCCCAAAGCCCAGAGCCCAAAGCCCAGAGCCCAGAAAGCATGTTAGAGTATCTGACCATAAAGAATTTCGCTCTGATAGATGAGCTTTCCCTCCCATTTCACGAGGGGCTTACTATCCTTACGGGAGAGACAGGTGCCGGGAAGTCAATAATTGTTGACGCCTTGCAGACAGTCCTGGGTGAAAAAGTGGACCGTGGTATAGTCAGGACCGGTACCGATGGGGCCCTGGTGGAAGCATCCTTTATGCTGGATGGCAGTACAAGAGAACATAGCACCGGTTCAGGAGAGCTGATCATCAGACGTGAGGTTCCAAACAAGGGGAGAAGCAGGGCGTTTATAAACGGGTCTCTGACCCCCATGACGCAGCTCAGGTCCACCGCTGATTCCCTGGTGGACCTTCACGGACAGCACGAGCACCAGTCGCTGCTTAAAGTGGAAATGCACCTGATAGTTCTTGATGCCTTCGCAGGCCTGATCGAGATCTCGGCTCGATACAGGGAGTTATTTGCTGAGCGAGGGGCGCTGGTCCGCAGTATAAACAGGACTGAAGAAGGGTCCAGGGAAAAACTGGCCAGGATTGATTATCTTACTTTTGTTGTTAAAGAACTCGAATCGGCGGACCTGGACGAGGGCGAGGAAGAGGAACTGCTTGGTGAGGAGCGGATCCTGGCATCTGCCCAACGGCTGATAGACGGTACAGGACAGGCGCTGGAGAAGGTCTATCAATCAGAGGGATCCCTGTCGGAGGAATTGGGACAGATAGTGAATTCCCTCCGCCAGCTCCAGGAAGTTGACGGCAGACTCGCCGAAATTGTGGATCTTCTGGAGGAGGGCAGAACCCAGATGGACGAGTCCAGCTATCTTCTGAGAGATTACACCACAAGCTTGCAGTCAGATCCTTCGCGACTCAATCAGGTCACTGATAGACTTGTGTTCATAGGGGATATGAAGAAGAAATACGGTGATACGGTTCGCGAAGTGCTGAAAACACTTGGGTCGTCCAGGGAGGAACTCAGAGAGCTTGACGAAGGCGAGGTGGATCTCGAAACAGTCAGGGCCAGGGTCGCTGAACTGGATATCGAGCTTCAAAAGATCGCGAAAGAGCTCAGTGCCGGACGAAGAGAGACTGCCGTGAGAATGGAGAAGGGGTTTCTTTCTGAACTGCGTGATCTTGCCATGGAAAAGGTTAAGTTTAGTGTGCAGATCGAAGATAAGGACCTTGACGAAACCGGGATCGACCAGGTGGAGTTCCTGATCTCACCCAATCCCGGTGAGCCACTTATGCCCCTGCGCAAGATAGCCTCCGGCGGGGAGCTCTCGAGGGTGATGCTGGCGTTGAAAAGGATCCTTGCCGGGAACGACGACATTCCCACCCTGGTCTTTGACGAGGTGGACTCAGGGATAGGTGGGCGTGTTGCAGCTGTTCTGGGAGAAAAGTTAAAGGAGATCTCCAGACACCACCAGGTTTTGTGCATAACTCACCTTGCGCCCGTTGCTGCTTATGCGGATAATCACATCCATGTAGAAAAGGAAGAAACCCGGGGAAGGACTGCGATCAAGGCAAAGTACCTTTCAGGGGATGAGAGAGTCATGGAACTGGCCAGGATGATGGGCGGGTTCGAGCCTACACCCGGGATTGTCCAGTCAGCGCGCGAACTTCTGGAGGAATCAATTGGCATCGGATAATATTTTGATTCGCAAGGCAGAGATGAAGGATGTTCCCATCGTCCACGAACTTGTAAATGACTACGCCTCAAGAGGCGAGATGCTGGCCAGGTCCCGCAGCGAGATCTACGAGGGGCTGAGAGATTTTTTCATAGCGGAGGAGGAAGGGCAGATACTGGGCTGCGCCGCGCTTCATATAAACTGGGAG
The DNA here is from genome assembly GCA_030636965.1 of Pseudomonadota bacterium. Lineage (GTDB taxonomy): Bacteria > BMS3Abin14 > BMS3Abin14 > BMS3Abin14 > BMS3Abin14 > SZUA-178. The sequence goes on from DAOVVW010000001.1 coordinate 7,247, forward strand.
GATCTCGCCGAGGTGAGGTCCCTGGCGGTATCAGAGACTGCACAGAAAAGAGGCATCGGCAAGAAACTTGTTGAAGCCTGCATTCAGGAGGCAAGAGATCTGGGCGTTGCCAAAGTTTACGCTCTCACCTACAGGCCCGGTTTTTTCGAGCAGCTTGGATTCGATCAGGTTCCCAAGGAGACCCTTCCCCATAAGATCTGGGGCGACTGTCTGAAATGCCCCCAGTTTCCCAACTGCGACGAGGATGCTGTGATGATGGAGATAGCCCGCTGACACAGAACTCCGTTGAAAAGCTGGCAGAGGAAATAAGGTCAAGAGCCCTGAAAAATGGCGCTAGCGATGCGGAAGCGTCTGTCCGCTACGTTGACTCCTCCAGAATAGAAGTAAGTGAAGGCAAGGTGGAGGGTATTCGTCGTTCAAGAGAGACAGTAGCCGCCTTGAGGGTGTTAGTTGACGGCAGGCCGGGGTTTTTCTTTTCCACTGATCCGGACAGGGATAATGTGGAGGGGATGGTACGCGGTGCCCTTGACGGTGCTCGTCTCGTACCTTCGGATGAGAACAACCGGTTTTCAAACGCTGGCAGTCCTGCTGTGGTGGAGGGCATTCTGGATCGGGAGGGCTTCGATCGTCCCTTCGAGGATAAACTGGACTGTGCACGGGCACTGGAATCAGCAGCACTTGCAGCAGACGACAAGGTAAAAAAGACATACAAACCTTCCTTCGGGGAGAACTTCAGGGTCTCGGCCATTGCGTCTGGTGATATGGTGTGGTCCTACGAGGATACCCTCTTTTCGGTGGGTGTGGAGGCCGTTGCTGAGGATAACGGAGTGTCCCAAACCGGCTACGATTACTCTGTTTCCAAATATTTCCAGGATCTGGATCCGAAAAAGGTTGGCGAAACAGCGGGCCGGATGGCTGCAGGCCTATTGGGGGGCGCTCCCCCCGAATCTGGTAAATACCCGGCGATACTCCCTCCGGTGGTAGTAATAAAGCTTATTGCCCCACTTCTTACTTCCTTTTCGGCCGATGAGATTCAGAAGGGTCGTTCACGCCTCGCCGGCAGATCGGATGAAAAGGTATTTTCAAAGTTGCTGACTCTGACGGATGACGGTTTGCTCCAGGGGGGAGTGGGAACCGTCCCCTTTGATGATGAGAGGGTGCCTCCCGTGCCGAGGAAACTAGTTGAAAAAGGACACGTCAAGGGATTTCTCCATACTCTCAAAACTTCTGCAAAAGAGAGTGTCGAGCCTACCGGGAATGGATTCAGAGGTTCCCTTGCGCAGCATCCTGCGGCAGGAACCACCAATCTGATACTGAAACCAGGAAAGGGGCCGGCAGGATCAAGCCTGCCCGGCGGCACTGCCATGAGGATTGAAACGGTACTTGGGGCCCACACAATAGACAGGGTTTCAGGAGATTTTTCCCTGGGAGCGGCGGGTTTTGTCCTTGAGAATGGTGAGATTACCGTTCCCTTCAGGAACACAACAGTTAGCGGCAATCTATTCGATCTATTTTCCAGTCTCCTGGCGGTGGGAGACGATCTCACTTTCTACGGTTCCGTCGGTGCGCCCACTGTTCTGGTAGAGTCGATTATCATCTCCGGGTGATAATCAGTGCGCAGGGCGTAGTGCGAAGGGCGCAGAAGTATACGTATCTGAGTAACGACGTATCGAGGTAGAACATTAGAGCATTAGAAATTAGAGCATTATTAAGCCACGTTGGACATTGGACATTGGTCGTTGGACTCTGGCCATGGGCCAGCCGGTATTACTGTAAACTGTCAAATATGTTAGACATATTGGATTGGAAAAGTTTACTATGAATGCTTCATGTTCTTGATTTCTTGAATATTATATGTTAGTTTCCCTTGGAAATTACTCGTTTGTAACTTGGGTTGCTGGCTAGCTTCCGTAGGGAGATTTTGCGCTGTGACTAAGAAAAAGTATACTATCATGATCTTACCGGATGAGACCACAAAGGTCCGCCGGTACCGTGTTCCCAGGGTTTTTGTAAGGAGTCTTTTAGCCGCTACTGTTGTTTTGACCCTGATTTTTGCAGTCATTATGACCGATTACTTCCAGGTAAAAAACCAGGTGAGTGAATTGGAGCGAATGAGGCTGGAGACCAGGCAGCAGAAGCAGCATCTAATCACTTTCGCCAAGACAATAAATGATCTTCAGTCGGAGATGAACCGCCTTCGACACTTCGATACGAAGCTCAGGGTTATGGCGGACCTGGACGGTGTAATTTACCCCGAACAGTTCATGGGTATTGGTGGTGAGAATCCGGAACCATTCAATCCGATGGAGACTGAGATCTCATTCCAGGACAAGGCCCTTATCGATAACATGACCAGGGGACTTACGCGTCTGATGACCGAAGCAACCATTCAGGAGCGGAGTTTCCAGGAACTCGTTGAATACCTGGAGGATCAGAAATCACTTCTGGCTTCGACACCGTCCATCTGGCCTACACGCGGGTGGAGAACCTCCGGTTTTGGGTATAGGACCTCCCCATTTACCGGTAGACGCGAGATGCATAAGGGTGTTGATGTAGCTACAAGGACTGGAACGGCAATTCTCGCGCCTGCAGACGGCATTGTCATTTTTGCCGGCCGTGAGGGAGGTTTCGGAAATATGATAATCCTCGATCACGGTTACGGCCTGGTCACCAAATTCGGACATGCTTCCACGATCGAAGTAAAGAGGAGCCAGAGGGTAAACCGCGGAGATGTCATAGCCAAGGTGGGTAATACGGGACGAAGCACCGGTCCTCATCTCCACTATGAGATTCTGGTAAACGGCGTTGCTGCCAACCCGATGAGGTACATTCTGAACTGATCGTGCTACTTTGAATACTTGATGTTCCGAACCCCGAAAGCAGCTTTTCGGGGTTCTTTTCGTAAAGTTGCCGGTTGAAAGTTGAAGGTTGAAGGTTTATTAGTATAGGGCTAGGCAGAAGTCTGAATTCAGGGTTCTGTATTCCAAGCAACACTTTAAAGCGGATGTCCATATAAACTAAAAGGAATAATGACGAAGATGTTAAACACCATGGGTAAGAAAATATTCGGCAGCAAGAACGAACGAGAACTAAAGAGAATTTCTCCGTACGTTTATAGTGTGTCGGAATTGGAGAAGAGTATCTCCGCCCTGTCCGACAGCGAGTTGGCCGGGAAAACCCCCGTGTTTAAAGACCGATTCAGTAGAGGCGAATCCTTGGAAGACCTGCTTCCGGAAGCATTTGCTGTTGTCAGAGAGGTGGCTAAACGTGTCCTGGATATGAGGCACTTTGACGTCCAGATCCTGGGCGGAGTTGTCCTGCATGAGGGCAAAATTGCCGAGATGAAAACCGGTGAGGGTAAAACCCTCGTCGCGACGCTACCGGTCTATCTGAATGCCCTTTCGGGCAACGGTGTCCATTTAGTCACTGTCAACGACTACCTGGCCAGGCGGGACAGCGAGTGGATGGGAAAGATATATTCCTTCCTGGGCCTGGAGGTAGGGCTCATCCAGCACGACATGGGAGATGCCGAGAGGGGAACTGCCTATCGCGCAGATGTGACTTACGGTACCAACAACGAGTTCGGGTTCGATTATCTTCGAGACAACATGAAGTTCGAGCTCTCGGATTATGTCCAGCGCGATCAGAATTATGCGATAGTGGACGAGGTGGACAGCATACTGATCGATGAAGCCCGTACCCCGCTGATAATCTCCGGACCGGCAGAAGAATCCACGGAAAAATATTTCTCCTGCGACAAGCTGATTCCCAGACTCAAGAAGGAGATACATTTTACCGTGGATGAGCAGGCAAAAAGTGTGATGTTCACGGAAGACGGCGTTGAAAAAATCGAGGATCTACTCAATGTGGAAAATCTCTTCGAGCCCGCGAATATTGAACTTAACCATCACGCTCAACAGGCGCTGAGGGCCCACGTCCTTTTCAAGAGAGACGTTGATTACGTTGTGACGGATAACCAGGTTGTCATAGTTGACGAATTTACCGGCAGGTTGATGTCGGGGAGGCGGTACAGCGATGGGCTCCATCAGGCGCTGGAGGCCAAGGAAGGCGTGAAGATCGAGAGCGAGAACCAGACCCTGGCGTCCATTACTTTCCAGAACTATTTCAGGATGTACAACAAACTGGCGGGGATGACAGGAACTGCTGATACGGAGGCTGCAGAGTTTAAAAAAATATACGACCTTGATGTTCTCGTAGTGCCGACTCACATGCTTATGATCAGGGAAGATTTTCCCGATGTCATCTACAGGACAGGAAAAGAGAAAGAGAATGCGATCCTCGAAGAGATCGTTGACTGCCACGACAGAGGGCAGCCGGTTTTGGTAGGAACAACCTCAATTGAGAATTCAGAGCTTCTGTCGAAGATGCTAAAGAGGGAGGGAATTCCCCACCACGTCCTTAACGCGAAACAGCATGAGAACGAGGCGGAGATCGTCGCTCAGGCCGGACGGCAGGGCTCTGTAACTATTGCAACTAATATGGCAGGGCGGGGTACCGATATAGTCCTTGGTGGGAATGCCCAGTTTCTTGCCATGAAAAAATCTAAAGATACAGGGGGAGAGGAATACGAAAAGGTATTTGGTGATTACCAGTCAAAATGTGCCCAGGAGCGGGAAAATGTTCTTGAAGCAGGTGGGCTTCACATACTCTGTACAGAGCGGCACGAGAGCAGGAGGATCGACAACCAGCTAAGGGGCCGGTCTGGCCGTCAGGGAGATCCTGGGTCTTCGAGATTCTTCCTCAGCCTCGAGGATGACCTGATGAGGATCTTCGGTTCCGAGAAGATCTCCGGCCTGATGGAAAAGCTTGGTATGACAGAAGGACAGGAGATCGAGAACAGGATGGTCACTAAGGCGATAGAGAACGCCCAGGCGAGGGTTGAGGGGCACAACTTTGACATACGCAAGCATCTCCTCGAATACGATGACGTTATGAACAAACAGCGCGAGGTTGTCTACGGTCAGAGGAGAGAGATACTGGGCTCTGAGGACCTTTCCGAGTGGGTGAGGGAGATGACGGCGGATGTCCTGGAACACGAAATGGATATTTACATCGATCCAAAGGCACACAGAGATGAATGGGACACTGAAGCGCTGTCTGACAGGATCTATTCGATCTTCGGGGTTCGCCCTGACGAAGAGATGTTTTCCGGGACCGTTGAGGAGATCGATGAAACGCTGACAGAAACCGTACGAAAAAAATACGCTGACAAGGAAGAACAGTATGGACCGGATCTGATCCGGCGCGTGGAGAAGATTTTCCTGCTTCAGATCCTGGATACACAGTGGAAAGATCATCTTTACAGCATGGATCAATTGCGGGACGGGATCGGACTCAGGGGATATGGTCAGCGGGACCCCCTTTCAGAATACAAAATAGAGGGTTTCGGCATGTTCTCCGATGTGATGGACAGGGTACGAGAGGAAACGGTAAAGACACTTTATATGGTACAGATCTCTCAGGAAGAAGAGGAGGATCTTCCCGCGCGAAGACAGCAGAGAATGGTTATGGGTCGGGGTGATACAAGTCCTGCGGCTGAAAAACCCCAGACCGTGCGGCGGGAGGGAAAGAAAGTCGGAAGAAATGAACCATGTCCATGTGGTTCGGGTAAAAAATACAAGAAGTGTTGCGGGGCGAATTGAGGGGATCAATATTTGAGAGGAAAGTGAAAATGACTTTTTACGACTCTATCAAGGTTGATGACTTTGAAGAAGTCATCAACGCGCCCATTGGGGGCGCCCAAATCGGTGACTTGTGTAGCAAGTTATTGATTTGTGAGGAAAGCGGAAACGACGTTTTTCGCTTTCCGTGGAGTAAAAAGCCACGGATGGACTTTTTACGACCCTATCAATAATGACTAAAGCAGTATTGCATAAGTCACCGAAAATCCTGGTTGTGGATGACGACCGCTTTTTCCTGGAGAATACTCTTGAGATCCTGCGGGTCTGCGGTCTTGAGGCTGAAAGTGCCTCGAGCGGAGGTGAGGCCCTCGAAGCAATAAAGAGGGATAATTGGGGTGTGGTAATAACCGACCTCGTCATGGCCGACCTGACCGGCATAGATCTTTTGAAGGCCGTTAAAAAGCAGTCGCCGACCCTGCCTGTAATATGTGTCAGTGGAGTGGAGTCCTTTGACGCTGCCATTGAGATGATCAGGAATGGGGCTTTCGATTTTCTGTCAAAGCCGATCAAGCCGGACCAGCTAATCGATACCGTGAACAGGGCCTACGCTACCTACAGGGAGGCGGAAGAGAAAGAACGCTTGATTGGGCGATCCCAGGCATGGACAAGGGAGCTGCTGGCCCTCCG
>DAOVVW010000095.1 GCA_030636965.1 Pseudomonadota bacterium
GTTCCATTTGAGAACGCTTCTAAACAGATTATGAATACAGTTGTCAAGAGTTTTTATCCTGACCGGTGTGGCGATCTGCCTGTTTTCCTGTGAGCGTGAAATATCCACCGGCCATTCTTTTGACTGTGCCCTGTATCTCCAGGCGGGTAAGCTCTGCCATGATGTCTGAAACGCTTCGGCCGCTGGAACTGGCGAGTTCCTCCAGGCGCTTTGCACCGCCAGTAAGCTCCCTGATAAAATCTGAAACTCCCTTGGCATGGTCCTTTAACGGATCGGTGGTTTCCATACCCAGTGCCAGGACTATGTCCTCCGCTTCACTGATCGGCAGCGCACCATCTCCTATAAGTGAATTAGGTCCATCCGACATCCTGCTGTCGATCCGTCCGGGTACAGCCATAACTTCCCTGCCCTGGTCCAGGGCCCAGCGCGCGGTAATGAGTGAACCGCTCTTCAGGCCCGCCTCGATAACCACAACGGCCAGTGAAAGCCCGCTTATGATCCTGTTGCGCTGCGGGAAATTATAGGGAAGGGGTGATGTTCCGTCCTTGAATTCGGTGGCAAGAACTCCCCTTTGGGAGATTTGCCGTCTGAGATCTGATGAGCCCCTGGGATAATCCACATCAAGACCGCACCCGAGGACCCCGATCGTTCTGCCTCCAGCCGCAAGTGCTGCTTTGTGTGCTGCAGTGTCTATCCCTCTTGCCATACCGCTCACCACGGTGAACCCGTTGCGGGCCAATCCATGTGCGAGTTTCTCCGAGGCCCATATACCGTAGGGCGTGGGAGTTCTCGCTCCCACTATCGCTACAGCAAGAGCGTCCTCTGCCAGGTATTGCCCCCGGGTGTAAAGCACTTCCGGAGGAAGCTGGATCTGGCTTAATAATTCCGGGTAGCCGTTTTCTCCAAATCGGATCTCGTTTTGCGATTCAGTAGTGGTCATTTTTTGTATTTGTCTACATTTGCCGGCTCAAGTTGTTGGTTGTTAGTTGTTGGTTGATAGTTATTTATAGATCTCATAATTCCTTTACCAACAACTAACAACTAACAACCATCAACTATCATTATCAGCTAACTCAAAATCAATATGTCTCCTGCTTGTGTCAACGCGTACTACATTGACAGTGACGCTGTCGCCTATCCGGATGGTTCTTCCGGTATTCTCCCCTAAAAGGAGGAGGTCCCTTTCCCGGAAGTGATAGAAATCGTCGAACAGGGAGGAAAGTCTGACCAGCCCATCTACAAAATACTCCTCCAGTTCCACGAAAAAGCCGAAGGACGTTATTCCGGAAACGGTCCCGGTGAAGGTTTCCCCAACCCGGTCTGCCATGAATCTGGCTCTCATAAGTGCCAGAATGTCTCTCTGCGCAGCCTCTGCGTTCTGTTCCGTGGTGGATATATACGAGCAGACTTCCTCGAGGTCTTTGGTGCCGAGGGGTTTGTCCAGTCCCAGGATGCCTTTCATGGCTCTGTGGACAAGCAGATCTGCATAGCGGCGTATGGGTGAGGTGAAGTGGGCGTAGTCTTTCAGGGCAAGCGCAAAGTGTCCTTCAGGATCTTGGGAATACATGGCTTTTTTCATGGATCTGAGGATCACGGTATTCAAGAATCTCTCTTTGCCTGTGCCCTTTACCGATTTCAGTATCTCCTGGAAGGCTGCCGGAGACCTCCGGGCCGCCGGACCCAAGTGGTAGCCCATGGCCGAGAGAAGTTCACCCAAGGCTGCTATTTTTTCCTCGTCTGGAGGTTCGTGAACCCTGTAAACTCCCGATTCGCCCGATTCCCGGATCTTCGCTGCGACTATCTCATTAGCCAGAAGCATGCATTCCTCAACCAGACGGTGGGATGAATATCTTGGAGCCCGGTATATATTCTCTATGTGCCCCCTGGCATCCAGAGAAACTTCCGGTTCAGGAAAATCGAAATCGAGACTTCCACGGCCGATCCTGCGCTCCGATAGACGGGCGACCAACTCTTGCAGGGTTTCCAGATTTGCCTCAATATCTTTGCCCGGAATGTCGGATTTCTTTCCGGTGAGGTATTCTTCTACCTCCACATAGGTAAGTCTTGACCTGCTTCTTATGAGGCTGGGATAAATACGATGTGCTCTCGGATTACCCTCGCTGTCTACAGTTACCTCACACGTGAATGTGACCTTGTCCACATCGGGATTCAGGCTGCAAAGGTCATTGCTCAGCCTTTCCGGAAGCATGGGTATGACCATGTCGGGAAAATATACAGAGTTGCCCCTGCGTCGGGCTTCCCTGTCCAGGGCAGTACCCGGCTTCACGAAATGAGAAACGTCCGCAATGGATACATATAGTTTGATCTCGTTGTCCGATACTTTCTCGGCGAAGAGAGCATCATCAAAATCTCTGGCCGAAGCGCCATCAATAGTAACGAACAGGAGATCCCGAAGGTCTTCCCTGTTCTTCCCGGGATCTTTCAGGGACGAATCAGAAAGAGAGTTAACTTCGGATATGGCCGCCTTTGGAAATCTGTGAGGAAGATCGTGGGTGTGGATGACGGCCATGGTTTCGGTATGTTGATCCTCCGATGATCCGAGGATCTCCACGACCTCACCCCGGCCTGGGCTGCTTTGCGAAGGGTATTCGGTTATCCGAACCACAGTCATGTGTCCAGGCTGTGCCCCCATCTCAGATCCGGGAGGAATGATAACATCTCGCCTGATCGCCCTGTCGTAGGGGCGGCCAAAAGCTATGCCGTCCTGAACATCGAACAGGGCTACGAGTTCCTTATGGGCCCGTTCGACTATTCTCACTACGGAGCCTGAAGGTTTGCCTTTGAAATAGTGCCGCTCCTGTCTGACGACAACCCTGTCACCATCCATGGCGCCCTTCATCCGGGCCGGGCTTATTGCTATCCGTTTGGAACCATCATCAGGGAAGAGGATTCCCATGCCTTCGGTGTTTATCTTCAGTTCGCCGGTGACGAGCTGGATCTTTGAAGGGAGGGCATATCTTTGTCCCTTTATCCTGATGATGTCTCCGGTCTGAACCAGAGATGAAAGGATCCTGGAAAACTTGCGCCTGTCCTCTTTCGGGATCCTCAGGGCAGAAGTCAGTTCCCTGGCAAGCAGGGGCCGGGTTGACTTTCGCCCGAGATATTTGAGGATATGTTCTCGGTAGTCTTCGGATCCTTTTCTTCTTTTTTGTGATCGTTTTTTCGAGTACTTACTTGACAATGAATTTCTCCCTGTGTATTTGTCTTCTGACTGATCAAGAATCTGTATGTTGCTGTAAGCAAGAAAAGGGCCAAAAGCAGACTTGTTCACGGATATATGCGAAAGTGGCGGAACAGGTAGACGCGCTGGGTTCAGGACTCAGTGGAGGTAACTCCGTGGGGGTTCGACTCCCCCCTTTCGCACCATTTGCACATAACGGGCGCCAAAGGCGCCCGTTCCAGTTCAGTCTATTCTGAACCCCCATTCGCAATCTCGGTCACTCCAGCAGAAATAAGTATATCCTCGGTCGTCCGGGCCTGTTCGAAAATGTACGCAGTCAGACCGAACTCAGAAGCCCTGCGGACATTTTCGGGATTGTCATCGAAAAATATTCCTTCCTCAGGAAGAATATTGCAACGCTCACAGGCGATCCTGAAAATCTCCATGTCCCTTTTACTGAAGCCCTCCTCATACGAAGAGATGACCTCATCGAATTGGGTAAACAGGTTGTCCCTCTCATCCAGTTCGTAGAGCCAGTTGGTCTGATCAGTAAGGAGAGCTACCTGTGTTGTGGTGCGAACCCTCCGTACCAGTTCCGGCATTCCATCCAGGGGCTTGAATGCATTCAGGATCTCCCCCCTGCTCTCCAGAAGAGAGTGGTCTGTCCCGGCCAATGATGAGAGCTGCTCCCAGTAAAGCCTCTCCTGAATGCTACCGCATACATAACCGCTTGAGAACACGAGATCAGAGGCCATCCGGTAAAATTCCTCTTCGTCCAACCCAAACCTGCGTGCGATGGTAAACAGGCCCTCGCGGAAACCCTCGCTGTAGTAAACTCCTCCAAGATCGAAAAATACAGCCCGTACCTTCATAAATATTTCCTTATGTATTCCCTCGCCTTGGCGGGCAGAGCAGTCATTGCATGTTCTAAATCGTTGACTAATTGCCATATCGTGTTAACATTTACCAACTTAGTAACACAATATCAGAGAGGGATATTCACGTAATATGCACATCCCCGATGGATTTGTAAATGGTCCTGTTAACGGAGTGGCTCTGGCCATCTCTGTCGGATTCTGTGGTTATGCGTCCCGCAGGCTAAAGCGTGAGATAGACGAAAGGCAGATACCCCTTATAGGGGTTACCGCCGCCTTTATCTTCGCGGCCCAAATGCTTAACTTCCCCATTGCAGCAGGTACGAGCGGTCATTTTCTCGGAGCAGCCTTTACTTCGATCATCCTTGGACCATGGGCCGCCAGCCTTGTTATGGCCCTTGTCCTCATGATCCAGGCATTGGGTTTTGCGGATGGTGGTATCACAGCACTGGGAAGCAATATATTCAACATGGGAATTGTTTCGGTCCTTGTTGCCTATTTTGCATATAACTGGCTGGCAAAACTATTACCGCCAAAAAGGGGATTCATCATGCTGTCTGCAGCGGTAGCGGCATGGCTATCTGTTGTCAGCGGAGCTTCGATGGTTGCACTGGAACTGGCTGTTTCAGGAACCAGCCCACTTGTAGTAGTACTTCCGGCCATGGCCGGTATCTATTCTATTATCGGGGTAGGAGAAGCCCTGATAACGGTGGCGATTCTGGGTACACTCCTTGCCTCCAGAAGAGATCTTGTGCCTCAGGCAAGAAGGATGTATCAAGAATGACCGCCCGGAAAGGAAGGAACATAGGATTTGTGTTTGCTGCCTTCCTGATAGCAGCTGCAATTGCGACCATTGTTTCGCCCTTCGGTTCCAGTTCTCCCGATGGTCTGGAGAGCGTGGCAGAGGAGTTAGGCTTTCGGAAGATCGCAGAGGAAAACCCCGCAGTCTGGGACAGGTCTTTCGCGCCGGGTTACGAGGTTGGTGGAATAAGGTCGAAATGGGCGTCAAGGGCAATTGCCGGGGCAATTGGTACAATATTTGTATTTTTTACTGGTACAGGTATCGCCCTGGTTCTACGGAAGCTCAGGCAGGCCCATCGCATTACAGAAGATCGTATCGATTAAGGACTCAGAATGGACCACGGTTTTCTCGATAAATACAGCGATCTGCACAGTCCGGTGCATTCTCTCGATCCCAGGATCAAGGTGGTTGCGGTAATAACATTCATGCTGCTTGTTGTCAGCACGCCCGCAACAGCCTTCTGGTCCTTCGCTGTCTCGTCCTGCGGGGGCTTGCCCCGCCCGGGCTTCAGGCGAAAGTCGCGATCGAACACTTCCTTGCCCTTGTGCAGGA
>DAOVVW010000014.1 GCA_030636965.1 Pseudomonadota bacterium
AAGATGGTGATGCCTGGTGACAATGTTTCCATGGATATTGAGCTGATCACGCCGATAGCTATGGAAAAGGAGCTTCGCTTTGCTATCCGCGAGGGCGGACGCACAGTTGGAGCAGGAGTCGTTGCCGAGATCGTTGAGTAGGGACGTCAACTTACTGCGTACTCAATATCGAGGCGTACGGAAGGAAATAGGTAATGGATCAACAGAAAATAAGAATCAAGCTAAAGGCGTATGATTACCGCATTCTGGACGCATCGGTAAACGAGATAGTGGAGACAGCAAAGCGGACCGGTGCCAGAGTATGTGGTCCCATTCCCCTTCCCACGCGCCGTAGCATCTATACAGTACTGCGCTCGCCCTTTGTGGACAAAAAATCCAGGGAACAGTTCCAGATCCGTGTTCACAAGAGAATGCTGGACATCGTGGAGCCCACGCCCCAGACGGTAGACGCTCTCATGAAACTGGATCTCTCCGCTGGTGTTGACGTTGAGATCAAACTCTCGTAGGCAGGTGTGCTATGCCCAAGGTTGAGATCATAAACAGCAAGAAGGAAGTCGTGGGGAATGTCGATCTGGCCTCCTGGTGGGACGATCCCGTCAACGACCCTCTTATCCATCAGGCCGCGGTAGCGGCCGGTAGCGGCGCCAGAAGGGGTACAGCAAGCACCAAGGGCCGTTCGGAAGTCAGGGGAGGCGGACGGAAACCTTTTCGGCAGAAGGGGACGGGCAGGGCTCGCCAGGGAACTATCCGATCTCCCATTTTAAGGGGAGGCGGTGTTGTCTTCGGTCCCAAACCCAGGGACTTTTCCAAGAAGATGAACAAGAAGGCGTCAAGAAAGGCCCTCCGCAATGCTCTTGCTTACAGGATCCAGACAGATTCAATGATAGTCATGGATGAGATCAAACTCGATGCGCCGAAGACAAGGGAACTCGTGGATTTTATGGACAGGCTGGATGTGGTCAGCGCTCTCCTGATAGTGGAATCGGTTACCGAGGAGCTTTCCAGAGCCTCATCGAACCTCAGTTGGGTCAAGGTCGTTCCGGTCCAGAGAGTCAACACTTATGATGTCCTGTATTTTGACTCCCTTGTGGTGACCAAAAGCGCCCTGGAGAGTCTGGAAGGAGCACACGCCCTGTGAGAACCTACAACCAGATTATTTTAAAGCCCCTCATCACGGAAAAAAGTGCCGTCATGAAGGAATACCTGAACAAGGTGGTTTTTGAAGTGGTTCCGGACGCGAACAAGATCGAGATCAAGAAAGCCGTTGAGGATGCCTTCGGTGTAACCGTTGAGGCGGTAAATGTCATCAATATGAAAGGCAAGGTAAAACGCCTCGGCCGACACCTCGGCAAGCGCAGGGACTGGAAAAAGGCTATCGTCACCCTCTCTGAGGACAGCTCCATTGAGTTCTTCGAGGGTGTTTAATCCGGGAGTAGAAGATGGGTATCAAGAAGCTTAAACCGACATCACCTGGCAGACGGTTCATGACTGTCTCCGATTTTGCCGAGGTTACAAAATCCAGGCCCGAAAAGAGCCTTTTAGCTCCCCTCAAGAAAACCGGGGGCAGGAACAACGCCGGCAGAATAACCGCCTGGCAGAGGGGCGGCGGCCACAAGAGGCGATACAGGATCATCGATTTCAAGAGAAATAAGGACGGTATCCCCTGCAGGGTCGCAGCAATAGAATACGATCCTAACCGGTCCGCCTACATCGCTCTTCTATTCTACGCAGACGGCGAAAAGCGGTATATTCTGGCACCCCAGAATCTTACAGTCGGCGATGAGCTTATGTCGGGAGAGAAAGCCGACATCCGGGTTGGCAATACCAAAAAGCTCAGGAATATCCCAACGGGAACGCATATCCACAACATCGAGCTGAAAGAGGGAAAGGGTGGGCAGATGGTGCGCAGCGCCGGCAGCTACGCTACCCTGATGGCAAAGGAAGGCAAATACGCCCACATCCGGCTGCCCTCCGGCGAGATTCGGCTTGTCAGACAGGAATGCAGGGCCACTGTGGGCGAGGTGTCAAATCCCCATCACGAGATCATCAACATCGGTAAGGCCGGACGTTCCAGATGGCTGGGGAAGCGTCCCAACGTGAGGGGCGTGGCGAAGAATCCCGTGGATCATCCCATGGGCGGAGGTGAAGGGAAAAGCTCCGGCGGCCGCCACCCATGCACTCCCTGGGGTAAACCCACAAAGGGATTCAAGACGCGGAAAAAGAACAAGAGCTCTGACCGCTATATCATTAAGCGGCGGTCCTAGACAGGGAGAGATAAATGGCCAGGTCCATTAAAAAGGGTCCCTTTGTAGACGATCACCTGCTTAAGAAGCTCCAGATCATGGAGGAGAGCGGGGAGAAAAAAGTGATCAAGACATGGTCCAGAAGGTCCATGATCATACCTGAAATGGTGGGGTACACTTTTGCTGTACACAACGGCATAAAATTCGTGCCCGTATTCGTATCCGAGGATATGGTGGGCCACAGGCTTGGGGAGTTTTCTCCCACCAGGACCTATCGGGGCCACACAACCAGGTCAGACAAAAGAGCCAAGAGCTAGGGATAACAGTTGATGGAAACGTTAGCAAAAGCAAAGTACGTGCGGATAGCGCCCAGAAAAGTCCGCCTTGTAATGGATATGGTCCGTGGAAAAAGCGTGACCGAGGCTCTCCATATACTCGGTCTCGTAAGGAAGGCGGCTTCACCGGCAATAGCCAAGGTCATCAGGTCTGCCGTTGCCAATGCGGAACATAATGAGGAAATGGACGTGGACAATCTCGTCATCAAGTCGGCCTATGTGGACGAGGGTCCCACGATGAGGAGGTTTATGCCCAGGGCGATGGGTAGGGCAACTATCATACGCAAGAGAACAAGCCACATAACAGTGGTGGTTGCACAGAAGTAAGGAGGGTTATTTTGGGACAGAAAGTTCATCCAAAGGGATTCCGGTTGGGGATCATCAAGGACTGGGATTCACGGTGGTATGCAGAAAAGGATTACGCGCGTCTCCTGCACGAGGACATCAGGATCAGGAGTTTCATCAAGGAGAAGCTGTTCCACGCCGGGATCTCGGATATCATTATTGAGAGAACGGCAAAGCGCGCGCGAATAAATATCCATGCTGCGAGACCGGGGATAATTATCGGAAAAAAGGGATCTGAAGTTGAGCTGCTTCGCCGGGAGATCCAGAAGATAACCGACAAGGATATTTTCGTGAACATCATCGAGATCAGAAAACCGGAAATAGAAGCCCAACTCGTGGCGGAGAACATTGCCAGTCAGCTCCTCAGGCGTGTGGCTTTCAGGCGGGCTCTGAAAAGGAGCGTCGCATCGGCTCTCAGGTTTGGCGCCGAGGGGATCAAGGTCATGTGTTCCGGAAGGCTCAATGGCGCGGAGATGTCACGGCGGTATTGGTACCGGGAAGGCAGGGTTCCCCTCCAGACATTGAGGGCGGACATAGACTACGGTTTTGCCGAGGCTAAGACTACATACGGTGTTATCGGTGTCAAGGTGTGGATCTTCAAGGGCGAAGTCCTGTCGGAAAAGGAAGAGGCCAGACGGGAGGCTCTGTAAGCAGAAAACGGCCCGACTGGATCACCCGGACGGAGCCGGATCGGAGATAGCGATATGTTGATGCCCAAAAAAGTGAAATTCAGAAAACAGAGCCGGGGACGGATGAAGGGTGCCGCCAGAAGGGGCAACACCTTGAATTTCGGCGATTACGGTATACAGGCCATGGCTCCTGGATGGATAACTCAGCGGCAGATCGAGGCTGCCCGTATTGCTCTTACCAGACATGTAAAACGAGGTGGTAAGGTGTGGATCAGGATCTTCCCGGACAAGCCAGTTACACAAAGACCGGCGGAGACCAGGATGGGAAAAGGCAAAGGCTCCCCCGAAAGCTGGGTGGCGGTTGTAAAGCCTGGCAGGATCCTCTACGAACTTGAGGGTGTGCCTGAGGATGTGGCAAGGGAGGCTCTGCGCCTTGCCATCCACAAGCTTCCCATCAAGGCACGGATCTTGATGAGGGGAGACAGGCGATGAAGCCGTCCGAGCTCAGGGAGATGAACCTTGACGAGCTGCACCAGAAGGAAAAAGATCTTTCTGCGGAGGTTTTCAATCTCCGTTTTCAGCTTGCTACCAACCAGCTAGAGAACTCCATGAGTCTTCCCCATGCAAGGAAAGACCTTGCCAGAGTCAAAACTATAATTGCCGAGAGGGTGCGGACAGTGAAAGAGGAAGCATAATGGCTGAAGGGAAAAGCGGATTGCAGAGGAAAGTTATCACCGGAAGGGTGGTAAGCAACAAAATGGACAAGACCGCCGTTGTGCAGTCTACAAGAAAATTCGCCCATCCGGTCTACAAGAAGTACGTGAGCAGACGGGTAAAGTACATGGTTCATGACGAGAAGAATGAGCTAGCCGTGGGTGATACGGTAAGGATCATGGAAACCCGGCCTCTTTCGAAGAGCAAGCGATGGCGGCTTCTGGATATCGTTGAGAAGGCTCCACTGGATTAGCCGGCGAGCTTTATAGGGAGTTTTAAATGATCAAGGTTGAGACAATTCTCGACGTCGCTGATAACAGCGGAGCCAAAAAGGTCCTGTGCTTCAGGATACTGGGCGGTTCCGGGCGAAAGTCAGCCAGCGTCGGGGACATAATAGTCGTATCGATCAAGGAGGCTGTTCCGGAGTCGAAAGTGCGGAAGGGTGAGGTCCACAGGGCCGTCATAGTCAGAACCAAGAAGGAAGTGAGGCGTACTGACGGGTCCTATATACGGTTTGACAATAACGCTGCGGTAATAATCAACGAACACCGGGAGCCGGTGGGAACCAGGATCTTCGGTCCCATTGCCCGTGAACTGCGGGGCAAGAACTTCATGAAGATCGTCTCTCTCGCCCCCGAAGTACTGTGAGGTCCTCAAAATGTCTCGAACAGGTATAAAAAAGGATGATTTCATTGTTGTCACCTCGGGTAAGGAGAGGGGCAAGAAGGGGAAGATCCTGAAGGTTTTGCTGGATAAGAACCGGGTAATAGTGGAAAAAGTCAATTTCGTAAAGAAGCACTCAAGACCCCAAAGCGAGTCGAAGCAGGGCGGGATCATTGAGAAAGAAGGCTCCGTACACCTGTCCAACGTCATGCTCTTTTGCGGAAAGTGCGGTAAGGGTGTCAGGACCCGGAACAAGCATCTGGAGGACGGAAGCAAGGTAAGGCTCTGTGCGGGATGCGGAGAGTCCTTCGATTGATCGGGAGAATGCGAATGAATACCCTTCAGAATAAATATCGTGAGGAAGTAGTGCCTGCGATGATAAAGACCTTTAGCTACAACAACGTTATGCAGGTTCCGAGACTTGAGAAGATCGTCCTGAATATGGGGCTTGGCGATGCGCTGGAAAGCGCCAAGGTCCTGGATACATCCATGGAGGAATTGGCTGTGATCACCGGTCAGAGGCCGGTACTCACGAGGGCGCGGAAATCCATAGCCAATTTCAAGCTTCGTGAAGGCAATCCCATTGGATGCATGGTCTCCCTGAGAAAGGGCAGGATGTACGAATTCCTCAACAGACTGATGAATATTGCCCTGCCGAGGATGAGAGACTTTAAAGGCGCTTCTCCGAAAGCTTTCAACGACAGAGAAAATATAACGATGGGCATAAGAGAGCAGCGTATTTTCCCGTAGATCGACTACGATAACGTTGAGCAGATCAGGGGGATGAACATAACTATTGTGACGAGCGCCAAAACCGACGAAGAGGCCAGAGAACTTCTTAAACTCATGGGTATGCCCTTCAGGAACTAGAGGTAGGAGAAATGGCAAAGAAAGCCCTGATAAACAAGGCTAAAAAAGAACCGAAGTTCAAAGTGAGAAAGTACAATCGCTGCCCGCTGTGCGGGAGATCCAGGGCATATCTGAGACGGTTCGGTATGTGCCGCATCTGTTTCCGCACCCGCGCCTTGAGAGGCGAGATCCCGGGTGTGGTTAAGGCAAGCTGGTAGGAGGAAACTGTTATGGCAATGACCGACCCCATCGCTGATATGCTCACAAGGATCCGTAATGCGCTCATGCGCGAGAAGGAAAAAGTCGATGTTCCCATGTCCTTCATGAAAGAGGGGATAGCCAGGATCCTGAAGGATGAGGGCTATATAAAGGATTACAGGGTATTAAAAGACAACAAGCAGGGTGTTTTGAGGATCACCCTCAAATATGCTGATCCCGATACGCCGGCGATCGCTCATCTGGAGAGGATAAGCAAACCGGGACGGCGAGTATATGTGGGTACGAAGGATATCCCGAAAGTCCTGAACGGACTTGGAATAGCTATCCTTTCGACATCCAAGGGAGTCATTACCAACAGGGATTCACGAAGGATGAATGTGGGAGGCGAGGTCCTCTGCTACATCTGGTAGTCCGGCCACGGTGTTCTCAGGACGGGAGAGGTTCTCGAATCCGTTTATGGAGTTAATGCGATGTCCAGAATAGGAAAACAGCCTGTACAGATCCCCAAAGGCGTCGAGGTGAAGTTCGAAGGCAGGAATTTTACCGCAAAGGGCCCGAAGGGGACCCTGACAAAGATACTTCCCTTTGGTGTGGAAGTGAAGCTGGACCAGGACGCCATCACGGTTCTGCCTCCTACCCGTCCCAAGGAGACGACTGCGATGCAGGGGCTTACCAGGTCACTGATAAACAATATAGTTGCAGGTGTTTTTGAGGGGTTTGAGAAACAGCTTGATATGGAGGGAGTAGGATACCGGGCCTTCCTGAGGGGTTCGTCCCTGGAACTGCACGTTGGATTCTCAAAACCGTTTGATTTCAAGGTGCCGGAGGGCATCTCCGCGGAAGTGGACGGCAACAACAGGATAACCATAAGTGGAGTTGATAAAGAGAAGGTTGGTCAGATAGCGGCTGATCTCAGGGCCATCCGCCCCCCAGAGCCTTACAAGGGCAAAGGCATCAGGTACGTAGGTGAGTATGTCAGGCGTAAGGCGGGCAAGGCGGCTATCAAGTAAATCTCTGTTCGGAGGATTTCGCAGGTGGGAAAAACTGACAAGAAAGTGGTCGCTCGCAGCAGGAGACGACGGAAGATAAGGGGCAGGATCCGCGGCACAACAGAAAGACCCAGGCTGTCCGTCTTCAGGAGCGCCCGGCACATCTACGCACAGATAATAAACGATGATCTGGGTACCGTGCTGGCAAGCGCTTCCACAATGGATGGTGAGCTGAAAGGGACATTGAAGTATAGCGGTAACGTTGAGGCAGCAAAGCAGGTGGGAAGCCTTTTGGCCAAAAGGGCTGTAACCAACCAGATAAAGACCGTTTCCTTCGACCGCGGTGGATATCGTTACCATGGAAGGGTCAAGGCCCTGGGCGACGCGGCCAGAGAGGGCGGCCTGAATTTCTGATGAAAATATCGGGCACGATAAGGGTGTGATGATGAAGAAGCGTTTAAAGCAGGCTCTCAGAGACGTGAAAATTGATGATACTGAACTTGTTGACGACGTCGTTTTCATAAACCGTGTCGCCAAGGTGGTTAAAGGCGGAAGGCGCTTCAGGTTCAGCGCCCTGGTGGTAGTAGGCGACGGCAAGGGAATTGTGGGCGTCGGTTCAGGCAAGGCCAATGAGGTTCCTGAAGCCATCCGCAAGGGCATTGAGGACGGCAAGAAGAATCTTCACAGTATCCCGCTTGCGGGGACAACTATTCACCACCAGGTCATGGGCCGGTGGGGCGCTGCCCGGGTTATGATGAAGCCGGCTTCTCCTGGTACAGGGGTTATAGCGGGCGGGCCTGTAAGGGCACTGATGAAATCCCTCGGCGTGAAAGACATTCTCACCAAATGTATTGGCACAAATAATCCCAATAACGTCCTCATGGCTACAATGCAGGGCCTTCTGTCCCTGAGAAGCCCGGAGGAGGTAGCCCTCATCCGTGGTAAGAAAGTAAGCGATATACTCGGCGATTGAGGATTGGAGTCAGAAGATGGGCAAAATACAGGTAACCCTTGTTAAAAGCACGATCGGCAAACCCGAAAACCAGAGAAGGGTCGTTCAGAGTCTGGGACTCAGAAGATTGCACCATACCGTGGAGCACGATGATAATCCCAGAATCAGGGGTATGGTCAACAAGGTCTCCCATCTTCTCAAGACTGAGTTCCTGGAGGAAAAATAATGCTGCATCGATTAAAGCCCGCCGCTGGAGCCACAAAGAAGCGGCGCCGTGTGGGAAGAGGACAGGGCTCCGGTATCGGGGGGACGTGCGGACGAGGACACAACGGGCAGCTGTCCCGTTCAGGTGGCGGTGTAAAGGCGGGTTTCGAGGGTGGTCAGATGCCTCTTCAAAGAAGGCTCCCGAAACGCGGATTCACCAATATATTCAGGACCGAGTACTGCGTCGTTAACCTCAAGGACCTCTCCCGTTTCACCGATGTTGGCGTGGTCGATCCTGATCTTCTGGTGAAGGTCAGGCTTGCAAAGAAAGGCCAGCCCGTGAAGGTTCTGGGAATGGGAGAGCTCGAAAAGCCTCTCACGCTCAGGGTTCACAAAATAAGTTCTTCGGCTGCAAAGAAGGTAGAGAAGGCCGGAGGCAAAGTGGAGCTCCTGGAAGGATAGGAATTTGTTCGGCGGCCTTTCCAACATTTTCAAGATCCCGGAACTCAAGCACCGTATTTTAGTAACCTTGGGGCTGCTGGCGGTCTACCGAATCGGGGCGCACATACCTACTCCCGGTATAGACGGCGTTGCCCTGGCGGAGTTTTTCCGGCAGGCGCAGGGAACTCTACTGGGGTTCTTCGACATGTTTGCAGGGGGCGCTCTCCTGAAGATGACCATATTCGCCCTCGGGATAATGCCCTACATCAGCGCCAGCATCATCATACAGCTTCTGACAGTTGTCATCCCCCATCTGGAGAGACTGTCGAAGGAGGGTGAAGCCGGACGCAGGAAGATCATCAGGTATACAAGGTACGGCACCGTATTCCTGGCTGCTTTTCAGAGCTTTGGGATATCCATAGGTCTTGAGCAGATGACCAGTCCTGGTGGAGCAGCCATTGTTCCAATGGGCGGATGGGGCTTCAGGATGATGACGGTTATCAGCCTGACGGCTGGTACGGCATTCATCATGTGGCTGGGAGAGCAGATAACTGAACGAGGTATCGGGAACGGGATCTCCCTCATAATATTTGCGGGGATCGTTGCCCGGATGCCAATGGCCACAGGAAAGACGTTCACACTTCTCAAGACAGGTGAGATCTCCGCCTTCCTGATGGTTTTTGTGATCATCCTCATGGTGGCTTCGGTAGCGTTCATCATCTTTATGGAGAGGGGGCAGCGGAAGATACCGGTACAGTACGCAAAAAGGGTCGTAGGCCGGAAAATGTACGGGGGGCAGAGCACCCATCTTCCCCTCAAAGTAAACACATCGGGAGTTATCCCCCCCATTTTCGCCTCTTCTATACTGATGTTTCCGGCTACGATTGCGGGTTTTATCAAGAACCCTATCATGGAGGCCATAGCAAATACTTTCGCGCCGGGAAGGGCGCTTTATACAGTGCTTTACGTGGGGCTGATCATCTTCTTCTGCTACTTTTACACCGCGATCCAGTTCAACCCCATCGATGTGGCGGACAACCTTAAGAAATACGGAGGGTTTATCCCCGGTATTCGTCCGGGCAGGAGGACTTCAGAATATATTGACAGGGTCCTTTCAAGGATCACCTTCGGGGGAGCCATCTACCTCTCCATGGTATGCGTCATGCCGGAGATCCTCTACCGGATCTTTAACGTTCCCTTTTATTTCGGGGGGACCG
>DAOVVW010000249.1 GCA_030636965.1 Pseudomonadota bacterium
CGTCCCATTAACTGATCCGGTTTTTTCGCCCTGCCTTCCACCAATATTTCAAAGGGAAGTATAATGCCATCTTCTATGGCAAAATCCGGTTTCATTTTTACTTGCAAAAGGATATCCGTTTTCTCCCCGGCCTTGAGCGAGAAAGGAATGTGCAGCACTGGTTCATCTACTACATCAAGGGGTATTCGCTCTGATTTGCGCACTCGAGCTACTTCAAACCAAGTCAGCTCGATGACATCCTGGTATTCCTGATATTTTTCCGGGAAAACCATAATGAATTTACGTGGTTCATCAAAGCGGTTTTGAATACTGTAGATATGTTCTTTGAAACCCTGCAGGTTAGGAAATGGTATAGGCAATGGCGGAGGAGGCACGACGGTCATCTCATCGATGTTACGCTGTCCTTCAAAATCATAGGTTGGGACAGACCAGGTAAAGTCCACATCGCTGCATAGAAGTTTTGCTTCCGCTTTTACGCAATTGTGAGTGGCTGGTTCATAAAATGGGGTATTCCACTCGTACGTTTCCGTTTTGTCGTCAGATGTTCCGATGTCAGTAACGTCGATGGGTAGCAAAATACCACCTGAAGGAACTATATCGCAGGCAGTATGCTGAACACTGGTAGGTCCGGCACCGAATTTGTATAGTTCCGCAGCAATGGAATAGGCTCGCACCGGGTGTGTTCCTATATTGCGAACATCTATATTGATCGTATTGTTGTAAGGTGGCGTAGCGGTTGCAGGATCGGGGATATAAAGGTCACCGGAAGGCAAATAGCCGTGATTAGGGTGGGTAAGGTAGATGTCTGGACTCTCCCACCAATAGGCTGGGGCGCCATCTCGAATAACGAATTCGGGCAGTCCCGGATACTGCGACCCCCCGAACCCATCGTAGTCCGGTGTGGACAGAGGACCAAACCCCATAGAATCATGTATCTGTTTTCCAAATTCCATGGCCTCTTCCAGAGAGACCTTGCGGTTTGCTGCCTCAGTCACAGAACCTAACTCGTCGGCGTATTTGCCGGCATCAGGCGTCCCGGCAGGCAGGGTTTCGAGATTGAGCCCTCTGAGCCAGCCGTGAGTGAAAAAACTACCTAACGTGTTGTTGCCGTAACTATCCTGAGTATCGCTGCAGGCATATGTGAAGCTCCACTGGGTCAGGGTTGAACCCGTTAACGCTGACAGGAGTCCCCCTGAAAAAGATTGCTGCGCAACCACATTCACATGGCAGTTGCTGAAGCTGTTGAGGCGGGCCGTAAGCCATGCCGGGTCTACATTAGCGGTGCCAGGGCCGTCATCGATAACCAGCTTTGAGACCGAGGCTTCAGTGATGCCGCCGCCGGTGAAATAGAGCAGGGCTGTAGTTTCCCACATGCCAGGAGGGAGTTCCGGTCCCGTAGCTGGTCCAGAAGCCATACCGGCAAAGCTTTCCAGAGCAACTCGCAATTCACCGGCATCGTTGATGTTTATTACCGTGGCACCCGGAACACTCGGCATCGCTGCCGCTGATCCAAGCACTACATGGATATTGCTCGCAGGATAGTTGTAATACTCTGTGAGGACCTGAAACACATTTTCCAGGTCCTTTATGAACCGGCCCACTGATGTGGGACCTGTAAAAAGAAAGGCATATTTGTCTTGAGAACGATATGTGGTTGCCATGGTATTACCTCCTTTCTTATCGTTTAATGATTATGTGGCGCGAAATATGACGGTGACCAAAAAGTCTGCTCCATCCATTGACAGTTCTGACAGAACAACCCAAGCTGACTTCGGCTGCATACTGCACACATGGAGAAGGCGGGTCTCCCATCGGTTCAGGGGGCCAGCCGTCTTCATAGCGCGGAACAAGAACAGACTCGAAGTTTTGCACACTATAAATCGGTGCAGTTGGAAGGGTAGCCGCGTAGTTTCCGTTAATATCTTTATACCCTAATCCAAGCCCAAAAGGCGGGTTGGCAGGATCATTCCCTTGCCCCTTCAATGTTACCGCAGCAGAAAGAGGCGCCCCTGCCACCTGTTTTGGGGTGAATTCCACCCACAAACCGCAATGATTAAGATGGGGGTGGGCGTTACCGGCACCATCTTCTACACTATACTTTACCAGGATGCATTCATTGCTGTTTACCTGGCCGGGGGTCACTGGCATCTCACTGCAGGGATCGAAAGTCGCAATGCTGCCTACGCTCTCTGGGCTGAAGGTTGCGAAACCGGTGCGCCAATCGAAGAGTTTCGGCACTGGACGACGGTTGTCGATTTGCAATGGTAGATGCTCATTTATTGAAGATGTCATGGCAACTTTTTTCAGTTCAGGGTTGGTATCGCTTCCCCCTGTCTTTTCGTAAACCTCAAGGGTCAGGATAATACGGGCGTCAGCAGCAGCCGCGGAGGGCCGTCTGGCTATCAGGTCCCAGAACGGCCAGTACTCCGTTGTTAGATCAGGCAGTCCCGGCCTTTTGTAAACCATGACAGACGTGCCGACGAGGCCCGGATCGTGAGGAGGTTCTACTGCAGTGATAGTGCCATTGAAGGGCCCAAGATTCAGGGTTTCCCACTTGCCTTTGGGAAGGGCGAAGGTTGGAAGGATATACCTCTTGTTGAAGAGGGGGCTCAGGAGTTGAATTTCATTTGTTAAATGGGTAGAATCAAAGGGATTCGCAAGAGCGCCGCTGTATTCCCAAAAGCTTACCGTGTAATAAAGATTGTCGGAGAGGGGAGGGGTAAGAAAGTCCGCGCCAAAGTGCCCGCCGATCTGAAGCGTGCCGCCAAAGGGAGCGTCGACTATATTGGGGAAAAATGATGGTTCCGGAGGCGTTATCGTCCATCTGTTTGAGGAGGTCATGTACCCTCCCTTACCCACATATTCCGGCCTTGGACCTCCCACCTCCCCGATTTCCTGACGAATTGTCCTGCCTACACGTAAGAAGTGAAACTCCTTGCCAGGCACCGCAACGGCAGGAAAGACAATTCCGGCTATAATGGTCGCCTCCTTATTTCCCTCGGGGATCAGGACCGGAATGGAGGGGCCGACGGAGAGGGGCACGTGCACCCGCTCCGGGTGAGACGTAACCC
>DAOVVW010000146.1 GCA_030636965.1 Pseudomonadota bacterium
CAGACCGGTTTGAAAAAGAGTAAATCAGAAATCACGTGGTCTGAACCCTTCCTACCACTCTATTTTTAAACTCTATCAAGGAATTACCGGAAGTTAAATAAGCAACAAAGGCATCATATCACAGGTGTCCAACTGGTGGCTACATTTGGCTAATTCTGTCCACTCTTGTCCACTCAAACACTTTGTATTTTCTCTTTAGAAATAAATATTTACAGGAATTTCAATAACTTACTGAAACGCCTCAAAGCGGACTGAAAATCCTCGTGTCGGCGGTTCAATTCCGTCCCTCGGCACCATCTAATAAAAAAGGGTCCCTTATGGGGCCTTTTTTATTAGATGGTACTTTGGGCCGGTTGAGGACCGCCGCGTTCTTATCCGGCGGTCAATGAAGTTCATCACGCAA
Organism: Pseudomonadota bacterium; assembly: GCA_030636965.1. GTDB lineage: Bacteria > BMS3Abin14 > BMS3Abin14 > BMS3Abin14 > BMS3Abin14 > SZUA-178. The sequence goes on from DAOVVW010000146.1 coordinate 404, forward strand.
CGGCGTGATCCCTCGGCTCTTAAGGCTGACTAACGGGAAGTCACGCTGACCTGTCACGTCATAGCTACGCTGCAACGTAGCGACAACGGAAAGCGTGATATAAGAGACAAGCCTGCCGACCGTAGTTCGAAGAACGAAGGTTGGATACGACCACAAGGTTTTATTGAATTTTAGCATTACTGAATAATAGGGTGCGAAATGCCAAGATTCATACTCTAATACCGGACAGCAGAGTACAACCAGAGCTACTACTCTCCCTTCTCCACCTTAAACTCCATCTCCACGTTGCCCCTACTGGAGCCACTTTGTCCCTTGGCTCCGCCACCACTTCCAACATCCAGAAACGGAGGCGGGCTATGCATGTCAAGCGGTCCTCCTATCTTTATGATGACTTCACCTTTCAGCTCGAACCAGGCTCCGCCAAGGCTTGTATACCGTCCATCAGGCGATTTTATGGAGAGCCGCAACGGGAGAATCCTGCGTTGGCTAGAACTTTTTCCCGACTTTTGTCCTTTAGACGGGCGTATTGTGATAGGTTCATAAGTCCGCCGGCCAGTGAGCATGCCGGAGGCAGTCTCCCCACCGCCAGCGGAATTTTCCTTGATGTTACTGCCCTTGATCACTACTTCTCCACTTCCTTTGACGGTCATTTTTTTGCCCTGCACCAGGATCTTGTTCCCCTTCGTACCTAAGTAGATTCCGTTCGAAAGTGCGTATACACGATCGTTTCGGTCGAGCAGGATAAGCCGATTATCGTATTCGTAGGTACCTATAACCATTGTAGAAGATGCCTTGAACTCCGTGTAGTTAAGGGTAATGTTTTCAGTAGGGCGATCTTTCGCACCACTGGAGCCCGCGGAAACGCTGGTTATTCGGACCTTCTCCATCTCAATTTTTTTAGTCCTGGTCTGCTTTTCCGTGTCAGTATATACCCTGCCAGTGACCACCGGCCGGTCAGGATCGCCTGTGGTTCTGGATACTCTTTCCTGGGATAGCTCTGTTCCGCTTTTCCTTTGTCTGTCCGTTGACATTTTGGTTTTGACGCGCCCGTACTCATCCGTGTGGATCTCCTCCCCTGGTTTCTCCCGGCTCGAAGGCAATGAAACGCTGAGGACATCTATCCACTTCTTATGACCGTCATGAGCCCGGTTCTTATGCCGCAAGCGTTCACCGACCCGGCTGTAGAACCGAGAGGCCTCGTTGGCAGTAGGAGACCCGCCCAGAACCCGGACCAGTTTTTTTATCCTGTCAGCCTCCGAAGCTATGGCCTTTACGTAGCGTATCCCATCCTTAAATTTGCGATCCCTGTATATTTTCTCCAACTTCCGGGTTTCAGTTAGCACTTTATCGGACAATCGGGTTAGTTTCGACGCACTGTCCAGGGTCCTGGCCTGCCCTACCCTCATCCATGTAGATGATTTTTCATCACTTCTGCCGGTTTTAGTCCTGCTGTTTTTCGCTGTTGCTGTCTGGTCGTTTCCCACTGTTTCATTCCTGGCTCTGCCCACCGTTATGGACTTAGCCGCTCCAACTGTTCGAGATAAGCCTGAGGTGACCATAGAGCCCTGGCCCTGCTGGACCATCTGGGTCATCTCGTGCATGAGTGTCTCTATCGCTCTGGAAGATGCCCTTGCTGCCTCGATAGCCGGGTCCGCCCAGGCAGGCCGCCCTGGTCCCCAAACAACTATTGCAAATGCCAGAACCATAATCATTATCGGTAATCTCATAATTTTCATTGTAAACAACCCCTTCCAGCAGCTCGTATTGTTTTATTCACATCTTCTAATGCAATTATAACACCGGCAGAGAGGATATGCAGAATGTTGAAAGTAAATCGTAGAAGGGGAGATCTTATTTGTTACTTGGGGGGATAAAAGGGGTTAGGACGTAAACTGTGGCGTTCCTGAGTACACAGGTCTGAAATACCACAACTCACGTACTGATCCAAAACCAGCGGGGGCTTAGGGCCGCGCGCTCCCCAACTGGCAAATTCTTACTTATGCCAGCAGGTCACGGACATTCTCGTAGTCCTGCGCATCGGGTGGCGCAACCATTACTCCGGCAAGACCGCCCCAGATCGCCTGCGCTGGAGCTACGGCAGCCTCCGCAGCGGTCTGGCTCTCGTAGATCGCCGTTATGACGCCAACACCATCCCCTGAACGCCAGGACGAATAGCAGACAACTATTCCAGGTAACGCTTTGATTTGGCTGGCGATGTCATCAAGCATCTCCAGGATCTCGCTCTCGCGACTCGTGTCAATCTTATACGTGGTAATACGTGCATACATTTGAAACCTCCCCTTCCTTCTCAGTTTTGAAAGTCCGAGCGTCGTATCCAGTCTTCGTTCTTCGAACTTCGCCCCGGCAGGCTTGCCATTTGACATAGGTTATTGAGGTAAGATATTTCTCCATGGGACAAGGCAAATGACAACCCTGTTCGGGAATAAAAAAACCGCCGACTCTTAAAAAGAGCAGCGGTGCGTAGAATTCTCCAGAGATGTGACCCACCCTCAGCACCCCCACAGTGCATATTCAGGATAGTTGAACTTTATTGTTTATGTCAAGAATCGATTTAAATAGTTGTAATGGCTAATGGGGTCAGCTCTCTTCGTCTTCCCTTCCCCGGTTTCTTCATAATTTCTGCATGGCCAGCACCAGGGCCGCGGCGATCAAGGGTGTGAGGAGCCAACCGCTCAGGATGGAGAGCAGTGTGCGTACACTCACAGTCTGGATCCCCTTGAGTAGGCCGATGCCGATTACAGCCCCGATGACAGCCTGGGAGGTTGAGACAGGGACGCCGACAAAAGTATAGAAATGGACTGTGATGGCCTGAGCCAGCAGTACGACAAGGGCAGAAAAGGGGTCCAGGCGGACCAGGCGCGACCCCACTGTATCCATTACGCGTCTGCTGAAGGTGAGGATCCCCAGACCGATACTAAGACCCCCGATCAGTGTAGCTGCAGTAATGGAAATGTGCCCTGCTGCCACGAAGACGGCGGTAACGTTGGCCACATTGTTGGCCCCGAGAGCAAAGGCGCCGTATGAACCGGCTGCCACAAGACCGATGCGAAGAAGCGCGTCACTTTCGAGGAGGTTCAGTCTCAGCCGGTTGTTGACCGTGGCCAATGTCCGATAGACCACAACCGACAATATGGCTCCTCCCACAGGCGTTCCCACCCAGCATATTACCACCTTTCCCAGGCCCGTCGTGTCAATGTACCTGTTGACGACGCCGATCCCAATGATGGCTCCTACCACCGCCTGGGATGTGGACACAGGGAGGCGCGCGATTGTCATGAGGGTCACGGTTATGGCTGCGGATATGGAGACCAGCACAGCCTGATGGAGGGTCATCTGGGTCAGACCCGACAGGGTGTGGATCCCCGAGCGGCCCTGGAGCAAAGCTCCCATCAGGACGAATAGGGACGCCATGAACGCCGCGGTAGTAAAACGGAGCATCCTTGAAGAGACGGCCGGTCCTATAACATTGGAAGCGTCATTGGCGCCCAGGGACCATCCCAGGAAGACGCCTCCCAGGATGGAAAACATCTAGACCCGCCTCTTTAAGCTTATGATGTTAATCCGTTTTGATACACGGTCGGCCTGGTCGGAGATCTCACCTAGAAAAACCACCAGTTCCTTTAGCTGGATCTTAAGGAAAGGATCTATATCGGAATCGAAGAGTGTGATGATGATCTGACGCTCGATGACGTCACACTGGCTCTCCTTTTCGTCGATGACGTCGAGGAGTTCCGGGATCCGGCGGCCCCGTTGCAACAGATCTTCAACCTGCATGATCATCAGGTCGCAAGCCTCCATGGAAACACTGACCAGTTCCCGGACATCGGATACAATGAGATCAGGTATGGCGAGTTTCTGCGTCCGGATGATGTTAAGAATGATCTCGAAGAAGCGGGGGATCTGATCGATAGATTCCAGAAGTCCCATGATGTCCCCGCGTGACTCCGGGAGAAGCACCTTGCTGTACATAAGTGTCTTTATC
>DAOVVW010000123.1 GCA_030636965.1 Pseudomonadota bacterium
CTCACGGATCAAAGTCTTGCTGTGCAAGTCATTGATCCGGGCGCCCATCTCGGGCGCGATTGTTATTGATTTGGGCGCCCTTAAGTGGGCGTTGATGACTTTCTTACGAAGTCATCAACATTCAGCGAGGTGGGAGTTTTGTAAATGAAATTTTTTCTCGATACAGCAAACCTTGAGGATATCAGAAGCGCTACCGAAATGGGCCTTATCGACGGGGTCACAACAAATCCTACTCTGGTGGCAAAAGCGGGTAAGGAGTTCCTGCCTCTTGTCACTGAGATCTGCGGGATGGTAGAAGGCCCCGTTTCTCTGGAGACGGTGAGCCCCGAAGCCGATGGGATGCTGAAGGAGGCCAGGGATCTGGCTGAAATTTCTGAAAACGTTGTCGTAAAGATCCCCATGACGCCGGAGGGGCTAAAAGCCGTGAGGTTATGCGGCTCGGAGGGTATAAAAACCAACGTCACACTTGTTTTTTCTCCTGTCCAGGCACTGCTTGCCTCCAAGGCCGGGGCGACCTATATAAGTCCCTTCGTGGGGCGCGTTGACGACATGGGCAGGTCGGGGATGGACCTTGTTGCCGAGATAATCCAGATAAAAGAGAATTACGGTTTTACCAGCGAGATAATCGTTGCCAGCGTGCGCCACACAAGCCACGTTCTGGAGTCAGCTCTCATGGGAGCTGATATCGCCACGGTTCCCTACAGCGTGATCATGCAGCTGTTTTCCCATCCACTTACCGAAGCGGGGATCGAGAAGTTCCTCGCCGACTGGGAGAAGGTACCCAGGTAGACAGGCATAGGAATGAGTACTATCCTTATAATAGATGATTCAGAAACTGCCCGCCGGCAGATCATAAAGAACCTGGAGGAGACGGATATCTTCGACCTGCACCTGGAGGCGGAAGATGGAGCCCAGGGGCTCAAAACCCTGACGGAGATCGGCAGCGGGATAGATGTTGTTGCCTGTGATGTGAGTATGCCCGTCATGGACGGCTACAATTTTCTGAGGATGGTGAAAGCCAGGGAGGAACTCAAACACATACCCGTTATAATGGTTACCGCAGAGACCGACGTTGAAGAGATCGTCAGGGCCTTTGATCTTGGAGCCAGTGACTACATTACCAAGCCGATAACCCCCTCGATTCTCAAAGTCCGCCTCCAAAATATGCTTCGCATCAAACAGCTCCAGGACCAGCTGATGATGCAGAAGGACCTCATGGAGGTTATGGCGACGACGGATCCTCTCACGCAGATCCCCAACATAAGGTATTTTCGACAGTGGCTGGACAATGAATTTGCGAGATCAACAAGATACGGTAACGATCTTACTTTGGTAATGATCGATATAGATCACTTCAAGAATATCAACGATACGTACGGTCATCCACAGGGCGACAGGGTGCTCAAGGAGATGGCAGAGCTCTTCAAAGAGGACATGAGAAAGATCGATATCGTAGCGAGGTACGGAGGCGAAGAGTTCGTTATCGCACTTCCACAGACCGGCTGTGATGGGGGTGTGATCGCCGCAATGCGTGTAAAGGAGAGAGTTGAAAACCACCGGTTTGCTGGTTTCCAGGACCCGGTTACAATTACAATAAGCCTGGGTGTATGCTGCCTGTTGGACAACGCCGAAGCTGACCCACAGAAACTGATCGATGAGGCCGACCAGGCACTGTATCGGGCAAAACGGTCCGGCAGGAACCGTGTGGAAGCGGCAAGCAACTGCAAAAGGGCCGCAAAAACGGGCTAGCTGGCCTGTTTAAAACTGGCCATCCGGCTGTGATCACTGAGAGGGATCGGGTATGGACATTCCAAAAAATTGCCTCTATTCCCGGGATCATTTCTGGACCAGGCCTGAAGGAAATGAAGCTGTGATAGGAGTCACGGACTGGGCTCAGCGGGAGCTTGGGGAGATCGAATTTGTGGATCTTCCTGATCTGGAAGAAGAGGTGGATGCTTTTGTATCCTGTGGAGTTCTCGAGTCGGATAAGGCTGTTTCCGATCTCACCGTGCCTCTGTCTGGAGACGTGATAGAAGTGAATTTCGACGTGGAGAGCAGCCCTGAACTGGTAAACGAAGATCCCTATGGCGAGGGATGGTTATTCCGTATTGTGATCGCTGATTCCGAGCAGTTGTCCGCCCTGATGACACCGGAGGAATACGAAGACTATGTAATTGACCTGGAAGTGGAGGAGGAATGAAGTTATGGGGTCGTCATTACCGGAAAATAATAAAGTACAGGAAAATTCGCATTTGGATACTCTGACTAAAATGGTGGATGACCGTGCCGCCCGTTACGGTGACAAGGCTGTGCTGGAGCGAAAAAGGGACGGCGGATGGGAATCCATGTCATGGAATGACCTCTCAAGCCTGTACAAAGAGGTAGCCAGGGGACTAATGAAGTTTGGTATCGGCAAGGGAGATCGGGTTGCCATACTTTCGGAGAATCGGCCGGAATGGGTATCCGTTGATCTCGGGACTCTCGCCGTACATGGTGCGACAGTTCCCCTTTACTGGACTCTGACGCCGGTCCAGCTGGAGTACATCCTGAAGGACGCCAATGCAAGAATTATCTTCGTCTCCAATACTGATTATCTGGACAAGATACTCAAGATAAGATCTTCATTACCGGAGCTGCAGACAATAGTGTGTTTCGATACCTATCCCCGGGACAGGGATGCGGAAGGGATCATTGCCTTTGACGAGCTACTTGAAATGGGCAGAGAAGCTGATCCCGAGATATGGGAAGACCTGGGAAGAAGTATAGCTTCTGGAAAAGGCAGCGACCTGGCAACAATAATCTATACATCAGGAACAACCGGAGAGCCGAAGGGAGTGATGTTGACCCACAGTAACTTCCTGTCCAACGTCAAGGCGGTGCTGGAAGTTATAAGTGTATACGATACAGATACATGCCTTTCCTTCCTGCCTCTTTCCCATGTTTTTGAAAGAGTGGCTTACTATCTTTTCCTCTACGTGGGGGGGAAAATAATCTACGCCGAGAGCATCGAAAAGATAGTGGATAATATGCAGGAGGTCAGTCCCACAATACTCATCAGCGTCCCGCGGATCTACGAAAAGGCTTATGCAAAAATTCTCGACCGGGTCCATGAGGCATCCGCTCTCAGGAAGATGATCTTCGGATTCTGTCTGAGGATAGGTCAGGAGGCGAGTCAGAAGCTGCAGCGGGGTCAGGAGCTGGGTTTTGCCCTTTCCCTGAAAATGAAGATAGCCGATAAACTTGTTTTCGGAAAGATACGGGAGACCTTCGGTGGGGAAATAAGGCTAATGATATCCGGCGGGGCTGCCCTTTCAAAGGATATCGCCGAGTTCTTCCATGCAGCGGGACTTCTTATACTGGAAGGATATGGACTGTCAGAGACGTCGCCGGTTATATCGGCAAACGACCCTGCTAATATACGCTTTGGTTCAGTTGGTAAGGTTATGCAGGGCGTAGAAGTCCGCATTGAGGACGATGGCGAAATATCCACCAGAGGTCCCAACGTTATGCGGGGCTATTATAATCGCCCTGAAGAAACAGCCGAAGTACTGGACCAGGACGGATGGTTCTATACTGGAGATATAGGGCATTTTGATCCGGACGGGTTCTTATGGATCACCGACAGGAAAAAGGCCATCATCGTCACAGCGGGCGGGAAAAATGTGGCCCCTATGGCTCTTGAGAACGCGCTTTCCACGGACCAGTTCATCGCCCAGGCCTTCGTTTACGGCGACGGCAGAAAATTCATTTCGGCTCTGATCGTACCCGACTGGGAGAGGATGGAAAATTACGCCAGGGAAAAAAATATAGACTACTCATCCATAAGGGACCTGATCGATGAACCGGTTATCCTCGATTTTCTGCAAAAGAGGGTCGACGGGGCTATGAAGGATTTCTCCAGTGCAGAACAGGTGAAGAAATTCAAGGTTATGGAGCGTGAATTCAGCCAGGATGATGGGGAGGTCACACCCACGCTCAAGCTGAAAAGAAAGGAGATAACCAAGCGATACTGGGATGATCTGGAATCGCTTTATAAATAAAATAGGTTCATCTCCAAATTAGTTGGTGAATATCGGTAAAGTGTATTCATTTGGCCGGGCGTGTGGGTGTAGTCACTCGGCTGCGCGGGAGTAGAGGATACGTATCGGGGTAACGGCTTTTATTCCCCTCCCCTGGCGGGAGGGGAACTTAAGGGGAGGGGGCAATATTAGTCATTGCGAGGAATGTCGCAAGTAGCGGAATGACGAAGCAATCCTTTGGTTAAATGTCTTGGACTCAGGATTTTGGACCAACACCTTGGTTATGAGTAGCTAAAAGGGGGTTGCGAAGGCCGAATGGCTTTTGCCGGAGCCCATTTATTTTTGAAGGTTGAATAAAACGGCATTTTAGTATATAAACAGCTTTTCGAGGGCTTGGGGTGTTAATTTTGGATGACCCAGGCCCTTTTGCTTAAGAAGGTCTGGAAATCGCAATTCAACCTTGGGTGCGTAACAGATGACATTGGGGGGTAAGAGGAGGGTAACTGATATGAAAAAGTGTTTTATTATTCTGACAGTATTTGCATTGGCTCTCGTCCTGGCGGCGGGGACGGCTTTCGCCGGCGCCTTCCGCATTCCCGAATCGGGAGCGGCAGCCATGGCCCAGGGAAATGCCTTCGTGGGCCAGGCCGATGATCCATCCGCCGTTCACCACAACCCCGGCGCTATAACCGGCCTCGAGGGTAATCAGTTCATGAGCGGTATTAATATAGTCACCCCGTCTGCCGAGTTCGACGGTACAGATATGAAGGATGAGACCTTCTATATCCCGTACCTCTTTTA
>DAOVVW010000306.1 GCA_030636965.1 Pseudomonadota bacterium
AGCATGTGCCTGATGGTCTGTCCCCACGGAGTATGGGTGATCCAGGAAGGGAAGGCCGCTTTAGGTTCTCCTGAGCGCTGCATCGAGTGTGGCGCATGCCAGCTTAATTGCCACGACGGTGCCGTCAGCGTAACCAAGGGTACTGGATGTCTCGTTGCAATAATAAGGGAAGATATTATGAAGAAAAAAACAGCACAGGATGGGGAGGCGTGCTGTTAGTAAAGTTTAAGGTTACAGGTTACAAGATCTTTCACCACAGAGGTCACAGAGCAGCACAGAGGAAACCTTGGGCTTTGGTTTCAGTACTCCGCCCCTCCCCTGGCGGGAGGGGAACATAAGGGGAGGGGGCACTATTTTCATCTGTTAAAGCTTTTCCCTGGCTCCTCTAATTTCCAATCTTTAATGTTCTAAACCCAATATCCAATTTCCATTTTCCAATTTCTAATCAGATTCTACTTCAGTAAGCTTTTCTATAACCTTTTCCAGGTAGCCAGCGTCTTCTTCGGACATCTCACGAAACTGAACTCCTATTCCGGGCATTTTCTTGCCGCCAGGTGGCGAGACCCAGACAACCAGACCCTTGGTCTTGAAAAGCCTGTATGAGTTCGGAAGCCTGAAGTTCAGCACTATTTCCGTATCCAGGGGCAGGGGTTTATCTGTTTTTATGAAGAGTCCACCGCAGCTTACATTATGCATATAGCTGGTCATCAGCTGCTTACCTGTCTTGAAGGTTATCTCCACCTTCACGATCGCCCGTTTATGAACCCTTTGTTCATTACCCAATGTCATAGCCCTTACTTTAATATGTTATTGATAATGTCGCAAAAAGTCCATTCATGGCTTTTTTGGATTTCCGAAGTGATCTCCGGTGAGTAACTCGCTCGATCGATCCAGCAAACCAGCGATTAATTCGACAACCTGTTTCGCTGTTATAAGTGCCGGTATCTTACAAGATAAGTACTGTGTTGTCATCTGCGCTACCGACCTTCGGCCGGTGTCCCAGGACCCACGACCCAGGTCCCAAGTAAGACCGACAACTATCGTCTTATATCTTCGTTTCCCCGATTCATTCATATCATGAACGCCCTTCGCCCTTCGCACTTCGCACTAAAAAGCCCGCCAGTAACTCCAGAATATTGTTTGGCGGGTTTTTTAACTGTTGACCTTTTCAAAATTATTTATAGAATACAATATTTTACAGCTACTCACCCTCGAAGGACTAATTGAAAAGAGGTCAAACACATGCCAGATGAATCACCAACCGTAACCGCACTGGTACAGGGTAAGGACACGAAGGGTATTATCGCCACGATCACCAACTGGATCTTCGATCACGGCGGCAACATCGTTTACCTCGATCAGCACACCGATTCCGTAGAGGACATGTTCTTCATGAGAATCCGCTGGGACCTTGACGGATTCGTCGTTCCCCGCGAGGAAATAGATGACAAGTTCGGCGAAGTCTGCTGGAGGCTGCAGATGGCCCACCGTGTTTTCTTCTCCGACAAAAAAAAGCGCCTGGCTATTATGGTATCCAAACAGGGGCACTGCCTTCTTGACCTTCTTTACAGGTGGAGGAGCAGACAGTTGGACGTGGATATCCCGGCTATCATTAGCAATCATGATGATCAGAGAGATATTGCCCGGTATTACAATATTCCCTATGTTCATCTTCCTGTCACCAAGGAGACCAAGCCCAAGCAGGAAGAGGAGATAATGTCCTTACTCAAGAAAGAGAGCATAGATACAGTTGTCCTCGCCCGATACATGCAGATCCTCTCTCCCAAATTTGTCAATGCTTACAGGAACAGCATCATCAACATTCACCATTCCTTCCTCCCCGCTTTCGCGGGAGCAGATCCTTATAAGCAGGCCTTCCACAGAGGGGTCAAGATCATAGGAGCTACAAGCCACTACATCACCGAGGAACTGGACGAAGGGCCTATTATCTTCCAGGACGTCGTACCGGTGACACATCGGGATAACGTGGACACCCTGAAGAGAAAGGGTGAGGATATCGAGAAAATGGTACTTGCCAGGGCCGTTGCAATGCACGTGGAAAACAGGGTTTTGATTCATAATGGGAAAACTGTGGTCTGCGGCGGCTAAGACGCACCAAGGCGCGTCAGTTTCTGGTTTCTAGAAATCCCAAAAAAACTTTCACTGCGGCCCCCTGCGGTCCGCCCGGATGGGCGGCCAGCGGCCCCCTGCGTTACAAGCTCTTATCTCTTTTGATGAACCCCAAACCCCGAATTCCTCTGTGTACTCTGTGGCTCTGTGGTAAACCCAAAATCTGGATCTTCTCCGTGTACTCCGTGCCTCCGTGGTGAAGCCCAAGCCCTGACTCTGTGACCTCTGTGTACTCTGTGGTTAAAACCCGAACTCTACAACTCCAGCACTGTCCCTACGCCGGCAAAGAAGAACCCGTCACCCAAAGCCTCCATAAGTCGAGCGGCCCCAACAAGTCCCGTACAGTGGCTGGCACCGACTTTTTCAATACCCATATCCGCCAGAGCCTCGATAGTACCGGCCA
>DAOVVW010000217.1 GCA_030636965.1 Pseudomonadota bacterium
AGTTCCCCAATGGACCTGACCTCCAGCTCATCCATGAGAACCCTTATTTTTTTGGGCCCCAGACCGGGGATCCTGAACATCTCCAGGACACCCGGCCGAAACCGGGATCTCAATTCCACCAGGTAAGGCGGGTTTTCGTCCTGAGCCAGCTCCTGGATCCTCTCTGATAAGTTGGTACCGATCCCCTTGATCTTCTGAAGGCTGCCCTCCCCGATCGCTTCCTCAAGGTCATAGGGAAGGCTTTTTATTGTCCTTGCGGCATTCTCGTACGCCCGGATACGGAAAGGGCTCTCTCCAGCAAGCTCCAGTAACAGGGCGATCTCTTCGAGCCCGTTCACCACCTTTTTTTTCACCATCCGAACCTCCTGTGTGAAAATTTAGCATATTTTCCTGATAAATTGCCGGTATTGAGGTTTGCAATTGTGGGTGTGAACCGGATAATATGATGATTTGAAGTTGTTGGTTGTTAGTTATTACTAGAAACCAGAAACCAGAAACTAGAAACTATTACTTAAATGTCTTCAGCTAACTTACCCCCAGAGTATATAAAAGCGGAAGAACAATTCCGCAAAGCCGCATCTCCGGCAGAAAAACTCGAAGCTCTTGAGGAAATGCTGGCCGTGATCCCCAAGCATAAGGGAACGGAAAAGATCCAGGTACAGATAAAGAAGCGTATAACCAAATGGAAGGATCAGACTGAAAGCCAGAAAAAGGGAGGGGCGAAACGAACAGATCCTTCCCACGTTCCTCGCGAGGGGGGAGCCCAGGTCGTGTTGATAGGGCCGGTCAACACGGGAAAGTCAGCCATCCTGTCCGCTCTGACGAACTCATCTCCCCAGGTTGCGGAATACCCCTTCACCACCAGGATACCGCAACCAGGCATGATGTTTCATAACGACATTCCGGTTCAGATGGTGGACAGCCCCGCCTTCGATCCATCTGTCACAGAGCGATGGATCTCGTCACTCATACGCAACGCCGATATGGCCGTAATGGTTCTCGATGTATCAAGAGACGACCTCCTCGAGCAGCTTGAGGCAAGCCAGATAATCCTTGATGATCTCAGGATCGAGCTCCTGGGTCCTGATGGGATAAAACTCTTCACCGACGACGGCTGGGCAAAAATACCCTGTATATATCTTGGCAATAAATGTGAGTCCGAAAATATCGACGAGAGGCTCTCGATTTTGAGAGAACTTATCGAGGATCTGCCTGAGATCAATCTGGTATCCGCAGAAGTAGGAACAGGATTGGAGGATTTCAAGAGGTTGATCGTTGAATCACTTGGCCTTATTCGAGTATATTCCAAACGCCCCGGAAAGGAACCTGACATGACGTCGCCTTTTGTCCTGAAAGAAGGCTCCACCGTTTCCGAACTGGCCAGAATGGTCCACAAGGATATTGGCGAGAAGCTCAGGTTCGCCAAGGTTTGGGGGGAAACCGTTTTCGACGGCCAGAGGGTCTCCCACGACTATGAACTGCTGGATGGGGATGTGGTTGAGTTGCATGCGTAATAAACTCGTTGATAGTTGCAAGTTGTTAGTTGATAGTTCATAGGTACTTACCAACAACTAACAACCAACAACTAATAACTGGGGACGATGAAACCAAGAGCCTTCATTTTACTATTATGCCTGCTTCTAGTAGTGGGTATTCCACACACAGGAACCGCAGAGCAGCAGAAAATATCCATTGTTACATCCTTGTTTCCCCTCTATGAATTTGTAAGGCAGGTCGGTGGCGAAGCTGTAAATGCGAAACTCCTTCTTCCTCCCGGCACTGAACCACACACATGGGAGCCCCGTCCCAGTGACATAATCAGAATAAGTCGTTCGGACATATTCATATACATGGGTCCTGAGATGGAACCGTGGGTATCCGACGTCCTCGGTTCGGTGGACAATGACAACCTTCTTGTAATAGAGGTTCTTGAGGACCTTGAGAATATTCGTTCAGGTAAGGAACACAGCGATCCTCACTTATGGCTGGATCTCTCCTATGCCGTTTATGTAGTGGATCTGATTACCGAAACCCTGAAAGCTGCCGATGCGCAAAATAGTGATCTGTTTTCAAGAAATTCAAACCGCTACAAGGATCTGCTCATGGACCTGGACAGACAATTCTTTTCACAGCTATCCACATGTAAGAAGAAAGTATTTATTTACGGAGGTCACTCGGCATTCGGACATCTGGCCAGGCGATACGGTCTCATCCAGATTTCCGTCTACGGCATAAGCCCGGACTCGGAACCAAGCCCCAGGCAGGTGGCGGAAATAGTCAGGACGATAAGGAAGAACGGAATTCAGATAGTATATTTCGAAGATCTTGTTAATCCCAGGCTCGCACAGGTGATCGCCGACGAAACAGGCGCTACCACTGCGGTGCTTAATCCCGGGGGTAATCTCACTACCACCCTGTGGAAAAAGGGTGTAACCTTCATATCACTGATGGAGGGCAACCTCATTAATCTTAGAAAAGGACTGGAATGTGAGTGATAATAACGTTCAGATCGAAGTGCGGGATCTTTATTTTAACTATAGCGGCAACCTGGTGCTGGAGGATATCTCCTTCGAAGTTTTGAAAGGGGACTTTCTGGCATTAATAGGCCCAAACGGTTCAGGGAAGAGTACCCTTGTCAAGATCCTGCTTGGGCTCCTTTCTCCCGACAGGGGAAGCGTTAAGCTCCTGGGCCAGGATGTAAAAGACTTTCGGGAGTGGAACAGGATCGGTTACATCCCGCAGAAGGCTACCGACCTTGACCCTCTTTTCCCCGCCTCAGTTCGTGAAGTAGTGGCCATGGGGCTGCTGTCTTCCATGAAGTTTCCACGCTTCATGAAAAGAGGGGCTATGGGCGCTATTGATGAAGCTCTGACCTTGGTGGGCATGGAGGAATTCAAATCGCGGCGCATAGGCACCCTCTCTGGAGGGCAGCAGCAGAGGGTTTTTATCGCAAGGGCCCTTGCTTCGCAGCCGTCTATCCTGATCCTCGATGAACCCACCGCTGGAGTTGACGCAAACACCCAGACCCAGTTCTACGACATGCTCGACCACATCAACCGGGAAAAGATGATCACTCTGGTACTGGTCACTCACGATATCGGAGTTGTTACAAAACACGTTAACAAGGTGGCCTGTCTTAACAGAAGCCTTGTATTCCATGGGGATCACGAGGAGTTCTGCAACTCGGTTCAGGCTGCCAGCCTCTTTGGACCAGAGGTGCATATTATTTGTCATAAGCATTAATACTAGTTGATAGTTGTTAGTTGTTGGTTGTTAGTAACCGAAGTATTCCATAAATCAGCATGAGCTTTATATATACAGGTGGTTTTCTTACTAACAACTAACCACTAACAACCAACAACTTGCATACTGAGCAAACAGACATCCTTGGACTTGTAATC
>DAOVVW010000047.1 GCA_030636965.1 Pseudomonadota bacterium
CGTTGATTTGGGCGCCCTTAAATGGGCGCTTTGATGACTTTTTGCGAAGTCATCATTATTCTACCTAAGAGCCTGATAAGGTTCTCCGACAGGCTCCTAGAAAAGGGTTCCGATGGAAAATTCCCAACCGGGATTTTCTTCACCCGGCTCCGGATCCAGATTGAATCCCCACTCAAGTCTGAGCAGACCCATTGGAGAACCCCAGCGGAACCCGAAACCGGCCCCCTTTTTCAGGTCTCCCAGGCTGATATCTTCATTATCTTCCCATACATTTCCTGTATCGAAGAAAACAACTCCGTTAATCTTCGCATCTCTAACGAGAGGATACTTTATTTCAAGGTTTATCAGAAACGATTTGCTACCGCCAATGGGCTCGCCGTCCTCGTCTAAAGGCCCGACCGAACGATACTCGAAACCTCTCAGTGTGTTCAGACCTCCCATGAAGAACCTCTCTGTAACAGGCACACTGTCTCCGTCGTACGCATTGGTCAGCCCTATCTCAGAGTGAACAGAGGAGACAAAATCTCCGTAGATCGGCAGGAAATAGCTTCCCTCCAGTACTGTCCGAACAAAGTCATTGGTTCCTCCCATGAGCCCTCCTGCCACCTCTACGGAGGATCTCAGATCAAGGCCCGTCCTCGGGTCCATGGGAAAATCCCTCGTGTCGTACTTATAGCCCAGGGTTATTGAAGAGGTCGTGGTGGTCCCTTCCTGTTCTTTGATAAGGTTGGATGCTTCGATATCGATATCCGACACGGTGGATTCGGCATTCCGGTATTTAGCGGAAATGGAGGTCGCATCCGAAAGCCGATATCCAACCCTGAAACCGCCACCCTTGCTGTCCAGAGTGTAGTTGGAAAACTCCCGGGTATTGTCGAAAAGATCCAGAGTGAGGGAATAATCCCCTGAAAACACTCTCGGCTCGGTGAAAGTAATACTGTACGAACTCTTTTCAGAGCCGAATTCAGTGCTCAGGTTCAGCCGGTGGCCCCTTCCAAACAGGTTTCCCTGGGAAAGGGAAAGCGTTCCCACCAGACCGTCAATACTGGAAAAGGCAAAACCGGCTGTAAATGAACCACTTGTGCCTTCCCGCACCTCCACGATCAGGTCTGCCTCGTCGCTTCCAACTTCAGTGACCTTGATAGCGACATCATCGAAAAACCCAAGGGATCTGATGAACCGCCGTGAATCGTCAATTTTCTTCTGACTGAACAGATCCCCTTCCATCAGACGTATCTCACGCCTGATGACGTAATCTCTAGTTTTGAAGTTTCCCCTGATTTCTATCCAGCGTATCCGAACCGGGGGCCCTTTTGCCAGGCTCATCTCAAGGTTGATGAGACTCTTTTCAGGATCCTTTACAAACCGTGGTTCCACCTTGGCTCTGGCGTAACCAATATCCCTGTAGACGCCCTCTAACGACTTGACATCATTGAAAAGGGCACCCCTTTCAAAAACGACTCCCGACTTCAAACCCATACGACCCTTTGCGACCAGCGCACTGTCGTCCCACTCTCCTGTGAAGCGTACGTCTCCCACCGTATACTGGGGGCCCTCATGAACCCTGATGGACACATACAGGTCTTCCCCCTCAGGGTGTACCTTGACCTCCGGCTCTTCGACAACTACATCAAGATAGCCGTGTTCCATATACAGAAATCGGATCCTGATCAGATCATCCTTTATCTGATCCTTGAGGAATACACCTGAGCTTGAGATCAACGATATCGGTCCCTTTTCCCGAACCGTCATTATCTTCGTAATAGTGTAATCGTCGATTTTCCTGTTCCCAAGGATATCGATCTCGGCAATGAGCGACTTCCCGCCTTCTCCAACGATGTAGACCAGCCGCACTCCTGTTTCAGTTTCCTCAGTTTCCGGGGTGATCTCAATGTCATAGAATCCTGCTTTACGGTAGACATCTTTCATGGCCTCCAGTTCAGCAGGAAGATCGGCCCGATTATAGAAACTGAAAGCTTTCATCTGCAAAGCCTTGGAAAGGTCAGAATCTGAAACATCTTTATTGCCCCTGAACCGAACATTTCTAATCATGGGGTACTCTTCAACGTTCACCATGACTACAACACCGTCGGGAGTCTCCTTCTCCTGAATTGCCACTCGGGAAAATGCTCCCAGACGGTACAGTGCTTTGACATCGCGGGTGATCAGGGAATCATTCCAACGATCGCCCGCTTTGAAGGAAAGCGTCCTTTCGATACTTGACCTGTCGACCCTGACATTACCTTCAACTTCAATGGAGATCACGAACGCAGGTTCGGCAGCCGATGTCGATGGGACCACTGCTGCTGCGAATATGGTCAGAAATAGGAATGTCGCCAATGACCTTGCTGAAACCAACTTTTATCAATCCTCCGGATTTAGCAAACCGTTTCTTATGATGAATCGGGCATGAAATTTTTCAGCCAACTCGCGGTTGTGAGTAACCACAAGGAAGGAGGTTTTCATCTCGCTGTTGAGTTCCAGGAACAGGTCTTCCACAGAACGGGCGGTAACAGAGTCCAGATTGCCGGTTGGTTCATCAGCAAGAACGATGTCAGGATCATTCACCAGAGCCCTCGCCACGGCAGCTCTTTGCTGCTCTCCACCTGAGAGCTCGCCAGGTCTGTGCTCCATCCTGGCCGAGAGGCCGACGCGATCCAGGATATATTCAGCCCTCTGTGCTACTTTTTTCCGATCCACACCTGAAATGATCCCCGGGAACATCACGTTTTCGATACACGTGAACTCCGAGAGCAGGTAATGCATCTGGAAAACAAATCCGATCTTCCGGTTTCTGAAAGCAGAAAGCTCCTGTTCGGAGAATCGGAAAATGTCTTCCCCACCCACGAGGACGGTACCTGCAGTGGGGGTGTCAAGCCCCCCGGTGATGTGAAGGAAGGTGCTCTTGCCGGCACCTGATGCTCCAAGGATCCCGGTTATTTCTCCCTTGCGCAGGACAAAGTCTACTCCGCGAAGCACCTCTATGGTCTGGCCGCCTTTCCGAAAGGATTTTATCAGACCTTTCACCTCGAGAACGGGCCTGGGTATCGACTCACTCATAGCGAAGGATCTCCACCGGATTGAGTGTGGCTGCCTTGCGGGCAGGATAGATGATTGCAGCGAAAGTTACCCCTATTGCGGCAAGGCATATTGCGGCCACGTCAAGGGGAACGACCTTGACCGGCAGCGTGGTGACATAGTAGACACTGCTTGGCAGTTCCACGAACTGGTACCGTGCAAGTATCCACGAAAGGCACAATCCGAGCACAAGCCCCAGAAAAGTTCCTCCCACTCCAATAACCAGCCCCTCAAGCATGAAGATCTTTCCAATGGAGTTTCTCGTGGCCCCCATAGCTTTCAGGATGGCTATCTCCCGGCCTTTTTCCATTACAACCAGGATAAGAGTTCCGACAATATTAAATGCGGCCACAACAATGATCAGTATCAGGATAACGAACATTGTTATCTTCTCGAGTTTCAGGGCGGAAAAGAGATTCTTGTTCATCTCTCTCCAGTCCCTCACCCAGTAGGCATATCCCAGGACGGACTGGATCTGCTTTACTGTCTGCTCCGTACTGTAAATATCCTTAACCTTTACGGCCACACCAGTAACATCGCTGCCCATATCGAAGAAGGCCTGTCCCGCCTCCAGACTCACAAGTACAAGACCAGTGTCATATTCGTACATCCCGGTTTCAAATACTCCCTCTACCGTGAACCGCTCCATAAGCGGGATCATCCCGAAAGGAGAGGAGATCTCCGACGGCGAAACGAGAGTCACCTGATCGCCAACCCTGACACCGTGAATACGTACCATTTCGATGCCGACAACAATACCGTTCACAGAAAGATCGTCAAGTGAGCCCCTTACCATGTTCCTTGCAAGGTCATTTACCTGTCCTTCTCTGACCGGATCTATCCCTCTCACAACGACGCCAGTTACTTCTCCGTTAATCTTGAGGAGTGACTGGCCCATGACATAAGGTGAAAGAGCAACTACCTGATCGTTCTCGCCTATTTTCCCGATCACTGATTCATACTCCGATATTCCCTCGGCACTCTGCACAAGAATGTGGGATGTAGTTCCAAGTATGCGGTCCTTCATGTATTCGGAAAACCCTGTCATTACAGAGATAACTGTGATCAGAGCAGCTACACCCAAAGCAACGCCCAGGATCGAGATAACCGTGATCAGGGAAACAAAGGCATGCCTGCGGCGGGATTTGAGGTGACGCAGGGCCACCATCCACTCAAAGGAAAGTTTCAAAGATCACCTCACGTCTGTTCTTTTCTCTGATGGGGAAACAGAATTACATCCCTGATCGAGGCGGAATCAGTGAGCAGCATTGTCAGCCGATCGATTCCTATTCCTTCACCTGCTGTGGGGGGAAGACCGAATTCAAGCGCACGGATGTAGTCCCAGTCCATCATGTGCGCTTCTTCGTCACCGGCTTCTCGTTCACCTACCTGCTGTTTGAACCGATCTTCCTGGTCCCTTGGGTCATTTAACTCTGAAAAACCGTTGGCGACTTCCATTCCGGCAATGAAAAGTTCGAAACGCTCTGCAACATCAGGATCATCGTCGCTCCGCCGTGATAGTGGTGAGACATCGATGGGATAGTCATAAACGAAGATCGGTCCAGTGAGATCCGCCTCCACGAACTTTTCGAAGATCTTTTGGTGGATCTTGCCGAGAGGGTCCCGGCTGTCAACGGGTACATCTTTTTCCTTTGCGAATTTCAAGGCCTGAGCACGATCTTTTAGATGCTCGTTTCCTAATCCTTCAACATCCAGAAGACATTCTACGAATTTTTTTCGCTGGAAAGGTCTGGCAAAATCGATTTCGGCTGACTGGTAGGTTACCTGTCGGCTGCCTGTCGTGCGCTCGACCACGTGCCCGAAAAGCTCTTCGGTAAAATTCATCATGTCGTGGTAATCAGCATAGGCCATATAGAATTCCAACATCGTGAACTCGGGATTGTGCATTGTGGAGATTCCCTCGTTCCTGAAGTTCCTGTTTAGTTCGTAGACCCTTTCGAATCCGCCAATAACCAGCCGTTTCAGGTAGAGTTCGGGCGCTATCCTCAAGTACAGGTCCATATCCAGGGTGTTGTGGTGTGTTATGAAGGGTCTGGCAACAGCACCTCCGGGAATAGGCTGCATCATAGGTGTTTCCACTTCCATGAACCCATTTCCGTCAAGATATTCCCTTATATTGGAGATCAGATCGCTCCTCAGTCGGAACACCTCCCGAACCTCAGGGTTTGCTATGAGATCCACATACCTCTGCCGATACCGGATCTCCACATCCTTTAGCCCGTGCCACTTTTCGGGAAGGGGCCTGACGGACTTGGTGAGCAGTATTATTTCCGAAGCGAGAATAGTGAGCTCACCGGTCTTCGTAACGAAAGGAGTACCGGTAACACCGATTATGTCACCAATATCCCACTGTTTGAACTCCTCGAAGACCTCATCTCCAAGATCATCTTTCTTGATGAATACCTGGATACGTCCAGACGAATCTTCAGTGTGAATGAAGGCAGCCTTGCCGAAACTTCTGATGGCCATTACCCTGCCGGCGAGGACATATGTATTCTGAGTACTCTCAACCTGCTGGGGGCTTTTTCCCTCCATATCCTGATGGATATCCCGGGCCATATGTTTCCTCAGATATCTTGTGACATACGGATTCAGCCCAAGATCCCTGATCTGCTTTACTTTTTCCCTACGAAGCTTATGAAGTCTGTTTTCGCCATTCTTTTCCATGACGGTTCTCCAGTCAAAATTCCGATAAGATCTTTGAAATTAAACGCTTAAAGTTAGTCGACACCGGAAATTTCGTCAAGGCTTTTCGTTTTTGTCCGTAAGGGCAAAGTCCCTTGACCCAGGACCCACGACCCAAGTAACTGTATTCAATCTACTACGTAAAATGAGCCATAGAATTCTGATCCGTATCACACCCTGTGTTAATCCTCGAAACGGTGAAACGGGGCCAGAGCAAATTGATCTGAATACCCATGTATTCAACTTTCTGAATAACTTAAGGTATATTATTAACCGCTAGATGCAAGCCTTTTAATTTATTGGATTTATAGTGGGACTTATTTTATAAATTATCACAGTCACGATACGGATAACGCACCTTTACTGTATACTGGACTGCAAGGTTTAATGTAATGTGTTTCAACTCGAGACAAGAGACTCAAGACTAGAGACTGATAAATCCTCTATCGCCTGAATAGATTAAAAAGCACAGTGAGCAGCACGCTGAGGACAATGGATGTGGCGAGGGGAAAATAGAATGTAAAGTTCTTCTTTCTGACTATGATATCCCCGGGAAGCCTGCCTATCCACGGGATACGGGGAGCGACCAGCATAAGCAAGCCCGCTAGCACAAGACAGCCTCCGAATATTATCAGAACCCTGCCGAGTGAGCCGAAAGGACTCATTTAACCAATCTCTCCATCATTCTGGCAGCTTCCCTGTTCATTCTGTTCTCGTGTGTACCCTTCCAGTAAACCCTGGCGCATCCAGAGCACTTCATGAACCGGCTGCGGGTCCTCAGGACGTGGGGGGGGATCTTTTCCTTTACGCTTTCGCCGGGTACTTCAATCAAATCACCGTTACACACAGAGCATCGGCTCAGTAGACTGTATCCGGCACCCGACTCTGATAGTGTCCGGGCTATTGAAAGAAATTCTTCCCAATATCCATCCCCCTTCACCAGCCAGGCAGAAATACCCCTGCTGTCCACCA
>DAOVVW010000293.1 GCA_030636965.1 Pseudomonadota bacterium
GAGGGTGATGTCGCTGCTCCCGAAAAATCAGAGTCCGGACTTCTTGGAAGGGAAGCTATTTCTGCAGGCGATCGTCTGGCCTGCAGGATAATCCTCACAGGTAATCTCAAGATCGGTATTGACGATGAGAGGCTGCTTGAGCTTGACCGGACTGGCAGGTGGAAAGATACCTTCGGGTCCGTGCTCTGGCAGCCGGAGAAATTCATTCCGGAGGAAGATGGATATGGTTGTGCGATAGACATGGGTACATCTTCTCTGGCCGCTGCACTGTACGATATGAGAACCGGGCGGCCGATGGATATTATTTCCGCCGCCAACCCCCTTATTCCATGGGGAGAGGATATTATCTCACGGCTCGTCGCCTATAATTCAGGAGACGATACCTCGTCGAAGATGCGTGCCACGCTCTGGAAATCTATATCGGGTCTGCTGAAAAAACTCTGTTTCAGAAATGGTATTTCCGGGAGCAGCACTTTAAGAGCGGTGTTTGTAGGCAACACAGCAATACACCATGTTGCCCTGGGGCTTGGAGTAAAAAGCCTTATGGAACCTCCCTTCGGTCCAGATCTGACTGAGATCAGGATCTGCTCCCCGTCCGACCTGGGGGTAGAATCCATATCAAACTTGCCGCCACAGCTGGTCTTTCCTCCGCCCATAGGAGGTTTCGTTGGCTCGGATGCTTCGGTCTCATTACAGGCTGCTCTTCTCCAGGGCAGGCCGACGGGAGCGATTATTGATATCGGGACAAATTGCGAGATATCTGTATGGCAGGGCGAAAGGATACTGGTTGCTTCGGCAGCGGCGGGCCCGGCTTTTGAGGGTGGCGAGATACACAATGGCATGAGAGCCGACACAGGAGCCATCTTCAGTGTTCGGTTAGGAAAGGATGAAGTAAGGGTACAGGTTGTTGGCGGCGGTAAACCCATTGGTATCTGTGGAACGGGCATTGTGGATGTTGTTTCCGAAATGATGAGACTGGGGTTGGTTGACAGGAGCGGGCTTGTTCAGAAAGACAGCCATCCCATGTTGGGTGAGGATGGCCTGATACTTGATGAATCGGGAAGTGTGATTTTTACTCCCGGGGACGTTGAAGCAGTACAGAAAGCCAAAGCTGCCGTATCGGCGGCCTTTGCGGTTCTTATGGCGAAGATGGACCTCGATGCGGTGAAATTGGAAACAGTTTATGTTTCCGGGGCCTTCGGATCGATGCTTGACGTAAAAAGTGCCATGGGGATCGGATTACTTCCCAACCTCCCTGAAGATCGTTATGCTCTGTCCGGAAACTCGGCCCTGGTGGGGGCATCCTGCTGTCTCCTGTCTTCTGATTTTCTGGATACGGTTCTGAAGCTTACGGGATCAGTTGAATTCGTTTCGATCGCGGACGAGCCGGATTTTGAGGGGATTTACATTGAAAATCTCTTTTTCAGATAGGTCGTGAGACTATTCTATTGCTAAAATCCTCCTGATCATCACTTTTTTCTAACAAGCTCCATGGACCATGATGACTGCATCTCGTCCCCCATGAAAAGAGCTCCTCTGTTGATGTAGGTGTTTTCATCGATCATCATCATCAGATCGAAACCGGCATACTGCCCATCCTCGGAGTTGGACAGGGAAAATATGGAGTCGTCAAGGAAAGTCATAACACCGCTGAATGTACCCAGATCAGGGTCAACGGAAGTCCATTCAGTCAGACGCTTGCTCTCTGAAGGAGGAATTATCTCGTAGAAATTTTCAAATTCCTCAGGCGGGTCAGATTTGAGGGTGATCTTGCCTATATTAATCCAGAGGCCGTCCTCGTGGGTTATCGTGACTTCTCCTTCCGCGTCAAGGACAGCCCCCCCACTGTCCCAGTAGCACCCCGAGGCTTTCCATATGCCTTCCTCAAGGAGGTATGTGTGCTTCATTGAGGCCTCCCTTCCATGGCCGTTTGGATTGTATTGAATATATTATCGCAGGAACAGTTCCTGAATTTCAACATGATATTCTCGGTTTCTTTTTTATTTCCTCATATTGAAGCTGAGGGCGTATTACTGATAATATCAACACTTCCAGGAGATTGGTTATGGAACATTAGAAATTAGAACATTAGTTATTTGAGCATTGGAACTTAAATGTATATAAACGCCCTGCGCCCTGCGCCCTTCGCACTATGATAAAACGCTGCCAGTGGGCAAAAAGCGAGTTAATGATCCAGTATCACGACACGGAATGGGGAGTGCCCGTTCACGATGACGGGAAGCTCTTCGAGTTCCTGACACTGGATGCCTTTCAGGCCGGACTCTCCTGGGAGATAATATTGAAGAAGCGGGAGAATTTCAGAAAGGTCCTGGACAACTTTGATCCGGAAAAAATATCCCGCTATACAGCAGGAAAAGTTGAGAAGCTGATGCAGGATGCCGGGATTGTCCGCAACAGGTTGAAGATAGAGTCCACAGTCTCCAATGCCACGGTTTTCCTCGAGGTCCAGAAGGAATTCGGGAGCTTTGAAGCCTACATCTGGGACTTCGTAGGGGGCGAGTCCCTTGTTCATCCCTTCAAAACGCTGGATGCGATCCCCCCGAGCACATCTGAGTCGGATATCATGAGTAAAGATCTCAAAAAAAGAGGTTTCAGGTTCGTGGGATCGACAATATGTTATGCTTTTATGCA
>DAOVVW010000142.1 GCA_030636965.1 Pseudomonadota bacterium
GAGAAACCGGGATTTGATGTAAAAAGGGTGTTCTGGGATGGCTCCGGTCTTCAATTCCCCGATGGAGGCCGAGCCCTTAATGAATTTGATGTTGTCGCTTTTTCAGTTTCCTACCAGCCGGATATTGTTCACCTCCCCCGGATGCTGGAAGCTGGAAGGGCAGCGGTACCTGCTCCCCGAAGGAGTCGTCCACTTCTGGTAGGCGGAGGGGTGACCCTGACACTGAATCCGGAGCCAGCTGCACCTCTGCTTGATGTAATAGCTATAGGTGAATCTGAGCCCTTTCTGGAGAGCTTGACGGAGCTTCTCCAGTCCAACAGCCGGGGGGGAGGATCTGAGGACCTCACCCATCAATTAGCCTCCCTCCCCGGCGCCTATATACCCTCACTTTATACAACAGAAGAGTCCGAAGACGGCCTGATGCTGCCTCATCCCGTGGGCAGCGCGGGAGCCACCGTCCGCAGGGTGTTTCTAAAAAACCTGGATGATCATCCGGCGCGGCCAGCAGTGGTCACTCGTGGTACTGAATTCGGAACTATGTACCCCCTGGAGATCTCCAGGGGTTGTCCGGCAGGATGTGCTTTCTGCGCGGCCGCCGCCGTCTGCAGTCCCGTGCGCTTTCTGAGAAAAGAGCGGTTCATCGAAGAAGTGGAGATCGGCTTGAGGTACAGGAAGAAGATAGGCCTTGTGGGAACTGCTGTTTCCTATCACCCGGATCTTTTTGATTTCGGAGCAGAGATCCATAAAAGGGGAGGCAGTTTTTCTCCATCTTCAATACGGCTGGAGCGTTTGAATCCGGAGTTGGCAGGGCTTCTGGCACAAAGCAGACACAAGACGGTTTCCATAGCTCCGGAATCGGCAAGCGAGAGGCTGAGAGCTTCCATTGGGAAGGGAGTTGCCGATTCATCTATCATAAATGCGGTGGATATTCTCCAGGATGCCGGGCTTCCCAACCTGAAACTGTATTTCATGGTCGGGCTGCCGGGGGAAGAAGACTCTGACGCTCTGGGAATAATTGATTTGGTGGACAGGGTCCGTTCACGCATGATCAAACATGGTCGGAAAAAGGGCCGTATGGGATCGATTTCCGTCAGTATCAATCCATTCGTTCCAAAACCCCACACAGCCCTTGAACGATCTCCCATGGCAGAGGAAACTGTACTTTCAGGGCGGATCGGGAAAGTCAGGGATGGACTGAAGCGTCTCGGTGGCGTGAAAGTTCAGGCTGGTTCAGTCCGGGCCGCATACCTGGATGGATTGATCTCCCTGGGTGACAGGCGGATAACAGGTTTCCTGGGAGATATTCCCAGGTCAGGTTTGTCTATGAAAAGGTTGGATAAATTGATCCCGAGCGCGTCACAGATCCTCCTGTCAGAACGGTCCGGGAAACTCCCCTGGCATTTTATCGAAAATTAAGGTATTTCACCCCAGTACCGCAATTAATGTTGATGACTTCGCAAAAAGTCATCAACGCGCCCATTGGGGGCGCCCAAATCAATGACTTGCACCGCAAGTCGTTGATTTGTAAGGAAAGTGAAAATGACACTTTTCGCTTTCCGCGGAGTAAAAAGCCATGGATGGACTTTTTACGACCATATCAATGCTTGTTTGAGCGTTCCGAGGCAAAGTAGCCCTGTTTCGGACCTCGGGTTGGCAGACACCCCTTGCCAGTCTTGAAAAAATACCAGATAATTCCCTTTTCACTGTTATGTCGGATTCTGAGGAGAACAGATGAGCCCATTCAGGGTAGCAAAGAAACTGTGGCCCAGGCGGAGGCAGATAATCCTGGCGTCCGGTTCACCAAGGAGAAAGGAACTCCTGGAGCTCACCGGCCTGAAATTCGTGGTCGAGCCCCCCGACATCAACGAGAGCATGAACGACAAAGAAACCCCCAAAGAGCATGTGGAAAGACTCGCTCAGGCAAAGGCGGCCAGTATTGCCAAGGAGCATCCCGATGCGATTATTCTGGCGTGTGATACATGCGTCATTCTCAATGGAAGAATTGTATTTGGAAAGCCCGAGAATAAAAAGGACGCCAAGGAGATGCTGGAACAGTTGGCCGGCAAGGAGCACACTGTTGCTTCGGCCGTTGCCATCATCTGGCTGAAGAAGAACAGGCAGCATATTGTTACGGTAGAGACCAAGGTCCGGATGAAGCAGCTGGAGGACTGGGAGATCCAGTGGTACCTTGCCTCGGGGGAGCCCCTTGACAAGGCTGGAGCTTACGCCATTCAGGGACGCGGCTCTATTTTTATTGAGGGTATTATTGGATCCTATACTAATGTTGTGGGATTGCCGCTTATGGAATCGGTTCTTCTTTTACGCTCATTTGGGATAAAGCTGTAGATTTTATGAGTTGATAGTTGTTAGTTGTTGGTTGTTAGTAAGGAAATGATCGATCCTGCACAAAACTATCAACTTGCAACTAACAACAAACAACTTGCTTAACCCAATTTCCAATTTCTAATCTCCATTTTCCAAGCTATTTCTTACTTAGTTTCCCATATTTGGCGCGCAGCTGCTTTTCAGTTTCCTCATGATCAGGATCTGGCACACAACAATCCACCGGACAGACATCAGCACACTGTGGTTCGTCGAATGATCCAACACACTCGGTGCACAGGGCCGGATCAATAATATATATTTCCTCTCCTTCGGTTATTGCCTGGTTGGGACACTCCGGCTCGCAGGCACCGCAGATTATACATTCCTCGGTTATGATTAATGCCATCGCATTTTCCCCTTTATTGTAATTTCAGGCCTGAATATATTTTAGCACCATTTTACTGTTAATGAAGCTTTCAGCACTCTTCCTCTCCCCTGGCGGGAGAGGACCGAGGAGAGGGGGATATACTACCACCCTCCCCTTTGTCCCCTCCCGTCAAGGGAGGGGTGGAAAAAATAATCTAATGCTCTATATTCAATTTCCAATGTCCAATCTCCATTTTCCAATATTGGATTCAACTGATATAAATAGAAGCCATGCAGACCATTAAGGAAAATATCGAACAGCTTAAAGAGAAGATCGCAGCCGCTGCCGCAAAAGCTGATAGGAACCCCGAGAACGTTCTACTCCTTGTCGTAAGCAAGACAATTCCGACAGACAGGATCGAACTTGCGAGGGACGCCGGGCAGACGGACTTCGGTGAGAACCGGGTCCAGGAAGCCAGAGAGAAAATACCGAAGCTTCCGGAAGGTATAACATGGCACCTGGTCGGGCATCTTCAGCGGAACAAGGCAAAGTACTGTCCGGCGCTTTTCGACTGGATCCATTCTGTTGATTCCGTTCCCCTGGCAAGGGAACTTGGTAAGCGGTACAAGGACAAGGGAAAGACGTGCAGGGCTCTTGTTCAGGTGAATGTCTCAGGCGAAGGGTCCAAGTTTGGATGCCATCCAGACCTTGCCGAGGAGATCTTTACAGCGATTCTGGAAGAGAACTCACTTGAAGCTGTCGGTCTTATGACCATGCCCCCATATTCCTACGATCCGGAGGATTCCAGGCCGCATTTTGAAAGTCTTAGAAATATAAGAGATGAGCTGGCTGGCAAGGGCTATGGCCAGGACAACCTGAAGGAGCTTTCCATGGGAATGAGTGGAGATTTCGAGGTTGCCGTAGAGGAAGGAGCTACGATCATAAGGATCGGAACGGCTGTTTTCGGTGAACGGAATGGCTAGTCCCGTCGGCGAAATGTCAGTTGAGCCTGAAGCGATCTTGAAATTCCAGCTCGACAGGAAGGACTTTCACATGATTGTTCGACTGACGGCCGCTCAGCGTTCTTTTCGTAAAATGGCCCCTTACTTTATCGCAGGTTTCGTGTTCCTCGGTCACGCGGCCGACGGTAATTACCTGAAGGGTCTGGTCTGGGGTGTTGGTGTTGCTGCACTTTTCCTGGGTCTGTCCCGATTCCTCTACTTTCTCCATGTGTATCTTGGAAGGAACGAAAGCTTCCTGGTACAGCAGCAACTCTCCCTTTTCCCGGATGAACTGGTTGTGGAGAGTGAGAGCTCCAAAGAGGTATTCCCAAAACCTTTGTTCAAGGATGTAACCGAAGGGAAAGGCTACCTGATATTGAAGAGAGATGACGAAACCAGTCTTATCTTCATTGAAAGAAGCTTTGAAGAGCCAGCGCAGTATCAGGAACTGAAGACGTGGATGCGTGGTTCGTGATGCGTTGTTAATAGAAATTAGAAATTAGAAATTGGAAATTGGACACATACTATTTCAAAAAATTCCTGTTTCCAATATCCAATCTCCATTTTCAAATATCCAATGCTCTAATATCTAATGCTCTAATGTTCTAAATCCAATCTCCAATCTCCATTTTCCAATCTCCACTCTCCAAACAACCAACAACTTGATTACTTTTTCCCCAACTCAGCTGATCTAAGAGTCGCGGCCTCAACAGCCTTAATCAAGGTCTCGGAGAATTTCCCTTCATCAAGCGCCTTCAGGCCGGCGACTGTTGTGCCGCCGGGAGAAGCTACCATGTCTATCAGCTCTTCCGGCGATTTGTTTGTCTCCGAGAGC
>DAOVVW010000301.1 GCA_030636965.1 Pseudomonadota bacterium
GAGCACTTCCGGAAGGATCCTGACCTTGCCCACATCGTGCATCATGCCGGCTATGGCTGCCCACTTAACAGACTCCTTGTCAAGCCCCTCCGCCTCACCGAGAAGAAAGGACAGGATGCCTACGTTCACACAGTGCTGATAGGTGTATGCATCGTATCCCTTCAGGCTGGAAAGGAGCAACAGGAGTGTACTGTTCTCGGAAAACCTGTTCATGAAGCCATCAACCACATCTTCCGTTTCCCTCCAGGGAGGCAGGTGCCCGGACCTGACTTCCCCGAAAAGATGGGTCATCGTGGTGACAGCGTCCCGGTAAAGCTCCAGCCCCTTTACCGGGAGATCGCCCTCTCCGGCATCCCCCATTGTGAAGCTCTTCAGGCCGATACTTTTAAGGTTCTTTCCCTCCAACAGCCTGATAAAATCATCGCGGTTTTCACCCTTGGAGTTAAGTATCTCCGCAAGGGCAAGCATCTCTGTTTCGCTCACACCCTTCAGGATGATCAGGTCGTCTACGGTGAACTTCTCCAGCATTTGCAATATCTGGTTAGAACTCACCGTTCCTTCGTAGAACAGGTAGTCGTTGATATAAAGAACACCGTTGATTATACCGATGAGAATTTCGTTATTATTAGCGAATATTTCCTCTAAAGATTCGAACATCCTCCTGGTTGGAGCAACGACCGAAGGGTGGTTGGATGGATATATGCCCACGTTCTTGATAGTATTATCAAGGAACTTTATTACATTCCGGTAGCTTTCTATCTGTTTGGCGTCCTGGGTCAATTATTACTCCCGGCTCGATTTCCTCAAGTGATCCTCCGCCAATCTACGTGAATCACCTTTAAGGTTCTTGAGGACAGTATTTAACACCACTGCAGCACTGGGTCCGCCGATCACGATCAACGCCTCAACGGCCGCCTTATGAATCTTTTCGCTGCCCTCGCGGTCGATGATACCCTTTTTCTCGAGTAGTCCCTTGAGAAAACCCACTGAATCCTCTCCCCCCACTCGTCCAATTCCCTTAACAGCGTTCTCCCTGGTGTGAACGTCCCCCTCCCCGAAGGCAGGCTTTTTTGCAAGCTCCAACAACTGGCCCAGAGCCCTTCTGCCTCTTAAAACACCGAGGGCGTATATCATTCTGGACCTTATCTCCCTGTCCGCGTCGTTAAGGAGAGCCTGGATCTTGTCATCTGGTACATCAATCGGATATCTGGTCAGGAACCTGAGGGCCGAGAGGCGTACCTGGGGATTTTTGTGCTCCAGATAACCGATAATTCTTACTGAATCATCACCCCCTCCTACGTTGCTTAAAAGGTCAATGGCGTTCCTCTGGACATACCATCTCTCGTCATCGAGCCAATCGTACAGGTACGGCCGGATCGCCTCACCGAACTGACCGAGAGTTGTCAGTATCGTTTTTCTGCCGAATGCCTCCTCCTCTTCGGTAAGGCGTTTTAAGAGTGCGGGTATCGAGACTTCGTGGATCGACTTCAGGACATCGATAATCGCATTCCGGTCGGTCGCGAACCGTTTGGCAAGTTC
Source organism: Pseudomonadota bacterium (assembly GCA_030636965.1). GTDB lineage: Bacteria > BMS3Abin14 > BMS3Abin14 > BMS3Abin14 > BMS3Abin14 > SZUA-178. The sequence goes on from DAOVVW010000301.1 coordinate 1,540, forward strand.
ACCGGCAAGTGTCTCCATGAGTTCAGGCTTTGCAAATTCCCTGACTGTTTCCCTGGTCATTGACAGAGCCTCTTCAGGCCTCTTACTACCAAGGTGTTTACCCAGGCGACGGAGCACTATCACGGTGTACCTGTCCAGGTCCATGATATCCGATGCCCTCAAAGACTCTCTGATGTCAACAAGGGTATTTCTGTAATCCTGTAACTGAGTAGCCTGGTCCAGGTCGTCCAGTTTGGCCGTCAATATCTCTTCCTGGGAAAATTCGGGGGTACCGGATTCATCGAAAACTGTGGGGCTCACCGGTTGCTCATCAGTGTGGCCTGAAGGCGGGGCCTTCAATACATGAGACTCCACAGAGTAGCCATTCCGTTTGTCACTTGTAGTTTCAACTCTTTTTTCAAGGATCCCCGAGTAATCGATCTCCTCAACAAGCAGAGCTCCGGTTGTTCGTGTACGAATATAGTCCGACGCACCACCGTCGGCGCGGATCTGTTCGGGTTCTTCAGCAAGCAGTGAGAACAGGGCATCCAGATCCTTGTCGACGAAACCCCTGTGCAAACTCAGGTGACGTATTTGCCTGGCAAAGCATTCTTCTGCCAGATATGAATGGGCAGCATCGCTGGTTTTGATCTCCTCGCCATCAGCCTGAATTCCTTCCTTCGTTACGGTCAGCTCAAGGCTGTTGTTATTTTCCAGGAAAGTCTCTATCGACTTAAGAAGTTGTCCCAGGAACTTGGCCCTGGCCGGATGACCAGCCGGATACATTGACCTTGCCTTAAAAGATTTGACAAGCTCAGAGATGAGCCTCGCAGTGGATTCCTCTTTCGGTGTCTTATTTTCCATGAGCGGATCAGTCTGAAAGATACTCCCCTCTATGAAATTGTAACTCAAGCTACAGTGCAAAACATACCATTTCTTACATCCACCATCAATGCTGACGGATGACTACGTCCAATGACCAACGTGAATTAATAATATTCTAATTTCTAATGCTCTAATGTTCTACACCCATATCCCGATTCCCCAGTTTCGTTATATATTTCAACCTTGTACC
>DAOVVW010000017.1 GCA_030636965.1 Pseudomonadota bacterium
AGGTCTTTGGTGCGTGTCTTCACCAGCTCCACCGATATATTCCCCGGGCCGCTCGAGATGAGGGAACATGAGCGTGCGATAGAAAAAGGCGTCCATACGGGCGGCGGTGTATCATTCCTGGTAGGAATTCCCGGTATCTGCGATGGAATAGCTATGGGGCACGAGGGGATGAAGTACAGTCTGCCGACCCGGGAGTGGATATCCGATCTCGTTGAGGCTGTAACTCTTGCCAATGCTCTTGACGGAATTGTCCTGCTCACCAACTGTGACAAGATAACTCCCGGTATGTTAATGGCTGCTGCAAGGCTGGATATACCAGCCATTGTAGTGACGGCGGGCCCCATGCATTCGGGCATGTACGACAATACTCGACGGTCCCTTGTAAGGGACACTTTTGAAGCTGTGGGCCGCTACCAGGCCGGAAAGATAAGCGAAGAGGAACTGGAGTGTCTGACCATGGAAGCCTGCCCGGGGCCAGGTTCGTGCCAGGGTATGTATACTGCCAACACGATGGCCTGTGTGACTGAGGCTCTTGGAATGTCCGTGCCGGGCTGTGCCACAGCGCTTGCCGGCTTTGCGGCAAAGCGCAGGATGGCTTTTGAAAGCGGTGAACGTATAGCGGCAATGATCGAGGAGGATCTCAGGCCCTCTGCCATAATGACCAGGGCCGCCTTCGAGAATGCCATTGCTGTTGATATGGCCCTGGGTGGATCAACCAACACCGCGCTGCACGTTCCCGCGATCGGGCACGATGCCGGCGTGGACGTCCCCCTCGATCTCTTTGATGAGATCAGTGCAAGGACGCCGCACCTGTCAAACATCAGGCCCGGAGGAGAGCATTTCATGGAAGACCTGGACAGGGCAGGCGGTGTTCCGGCTGTTATGAAAAGCCTGAAGCCACTTCTGTCATCGTCCATGACCGTTTCGGGCAGGGATATTATCGATATAGCATCCGGTAGTGAAGTTCTGGATAGTGAGGTCATAAGGAGTATGGATAACCCATACCACGCGCAGGGAGGTATAGCCGTTCTCAGAGGCAACCTCGCCCCTGACGGTAGCGTCGTCAAGCAGACAGCCGTGGCTGACGACATGCAGGTCTTTGAGGGCCCGGCCAGGGTTTTCGAGTGCGAAGAAGACGCGATGAAGGCCGTAATGGAAAGAGCGGTCAACGACGGCGATGTTCTGATCATAAGAAACGAAGGCCCCAGGGGCGGACCTGGAATGAGGGAAATGCTCTCGGTTACATCCGCTATATTCGGTATGGGTTTGAAAGTGGCGCTGATCACTGATGGACGGTTTTCAGGAGGCACAAGGGGACCGTGTATCGGTCACGTGTCCCCGGAGGCGGCCGCGGGAGGTCCTATAGCTCTTGTAAAAGAGTCAGATACGATAAAGATCGACATACCGGGACGTGAGATGACCGTTCAGGTCTCCGATAAGGAACTAAAAGAAAGAGCGTCATCCTGGACGCCACCCGAACCCAAGATCACCAGGGGCATTCTTGGACGCTACTCCAAGCTCGTAAAATCTGCGAGTACAGGAGCCATCCTGGAGTAATGTATATGGAGTCGGATCTCGGATTATCAGGTTTTGTAATGAGAAATTTCTTGCTGGAAAGAATATGAGAATCTGAAGTTCGACCCCTGAAGAAAGGTACTCGATATGAAGATGACAGGCGCTGATATGTTGGTAAAGAGCATCAAGGATGAGGGAGTCGAGATCATGTTTGGCTACCCGGGTGGGGTTCTGCTGCATTTCTACGATTCCCTTTTCAACAGCGGTATAAAGCACGTACTGACCCGACACGAGCAGGCGGCGGCCCACGCGGCCGATGGCTATGCCAGGGCTACCGGTCGGGTCGGGGTATGCATGGCCACATCCGGACCAGGCGCGACCAATCTGGTCACCGGTATTGCAACGGCACAAATGGACTCTGTTCCGCTGGTTGCATTTACGGGACAGGTTCCCACCAACATGATAGGTGGAGACGCCTTCCAGGAGGCCGACATAATAGGGATCACCCGGCCGATCACCAAGCACAGTTACCTGCTGCAGAAAGCCGATGACATTCCCAGGGTCGTTCAGGAGGCTTTCCATCTGGCAGGAACCGGACGCCCGGGGCCGGTTGTAATAGACCTTCCCAAGGACGTCCTTGTAGAAGAGGGTAAATACAGTTTCCGGGAGAATGCGGAGATCAGAGGGTACAAACCCAAACTAGACGGACATCCCGGACAGATCAAGAAGGTATTGAGCGAGCTGAAAAAGTCCAGTAGACCTGTTATCTACGCTGGCGGGGGAGTAGTTATCTCTGAAGCCACCGAGGAGATAGTTGCTTTTGCCGAGAAACATCAGATCCCCACGACCACAACGCTTCTGGGACTTGGAGGTTTCCCCGGAAACCATCCGCTTCATCTGGGAATGCTGGGGATGCATGGTACTTACCAGGCAAATATGACCATTCACGAGTCCGATCTTATCCTGGCAATAGGCGCCAGGTTCGATGACAGGGTAACTGGTAATGTGGAGAAGTTCGCGCCCAACGCCAGGATAGTCCACATAGATATCGATCCCTCGGCGATAAGCAAAAATATCGAGGTTCATGTGCCGGTGGTAGGAGACGTCAAAAGGGTGATGACTGTCCTCAACGAGATGGACAAGGACGCCAAGACCACACACAATGCAATCCGCGGCAAATGGCTTGACAGGGTCAACGCCTGGGGCAAGGAGAGACCCCTCACATATGATAGGGAAGGTCCGACAATAAAACCGCAGTACGTAGTTGAGAAGCTAAGTGAACTGACACCGGACGACGCTATTATCACCACCGAGGTGGGGCAGAATCAGATGTGGGTCGCCCAGTTCTACCGCTTCAATAAACCCAGGACCTTGCTGTCTTCAGGGGGCCTGGGAACTATGGGATATGGTTTCCCGGCGGCAATGGGGGCCCAGTTTGCATATCCCGACCGACTTGTGGTGGATGTTGCCGGAGATGGCAGCATCCAGATGAACATCCAGGAGCTCGCTACAGTTGCCCAGCACAATCTGCCGGTGAAGATCGTTGTACTGAACAACTGTTTCCTTGGCATGGTCCGTCAGTGGCAGGAACTTTTTTTCCAGAGACGCTATTCGTCTACCTGTCTCATTTCCAACCCTGACTTTGTGAAAGTCGCCGAAGCATTCGGTGTGAAGGGGATACGGATCGAGAATAAGGTTGATGTGGAAAGCGGGCTTGCTGAAGCCATTGAGCATCCGGGTCCTGTCCTGGTGGACTGTATGGTTGACCGTGAAGAGGGCGTTTACCCCATGGTCCCGGCCGGCGCCGCCTCATCGGAAATGATCTTCGGACCGGAAAAGAAAGAGGAGAAGAAGCTTAAGGCCGTAAAGTAGGGTGCGATCGGCCTGGAAATTAGAAATTGGAGCATTGGAAAATAGAGTTGCTGGCTTACTAGAAACTAGAAACCAGAAACTAGAAACTCTAATAATGGAGTGAACCATGAGACACACCATTTCGGTTACAGTTGAAAACAGGTTCGGTGTTCTTTCCAGGGTTGCGGGGCTCTTTTCCGGAAGAGGATTCAATATCGAGAGCCTCTGCGTGGGCGCGACCGTGGATCCTGAAGTGTCCCGCATGACCATTGTTACCCGGGGAGACGACAGGATAACCGAACAGGTTACAAAGCAGCTCCGCAAGCTGGTGGACGTGATCAAGGTGGCGGATCTTACCGAAACGTCATTCGTGGACAGGGAGATACTCCTCGCCAAGATCTCGGCTACCGAGAAAAACAAGGCGGAAATATTGAGAATAAATGAGATCTTCCGAGGCAGAATAGTTGATATTTCACCCAACACCTATACCTTTGAGATCACTGGAGACGAGGGAAAGATAGATGCATTCATGAAGCTTATAAGGCCCTTCGGTGTCAAGGAGATCGTCAGGTCGGGAAAGATAGCCGTCTCCAGGGAGATGTGACCCATTCGGCTCAGTACCCGCCTGATCAAGGTATTTAGGAAAGGAGAATGAAGGAATGAATGTGCTGACTGACAAGGATGTAAAGGGAAAGCCCCTTGCAGGGAAAAAGGTTGCGGTTATCGGTTATGGAAGTCAGGGCCACGCACAGGCGCTGAACCTCAAAGACAGCGGTATTGACATCCGAGTCGGGCTTCTGGCCGATGATCCAGGCAGGAAGGCCGCATCGAAGGCCGGGATCGAGGTCATGTCCATCGAAGAGGCCTCCTCCTGGGCGGATCTTGTGATGCTCCTGGTCCCCGATGAGCTTCATAAATCGGTATTCGAGGGCGCTGTACTTCCCAACATCAAGGATGGGGCAACTCTGGCGGTATCACATGGCTTTTCCATCCACTACGGGCAGATCGTTCCTCCGGATACAATGGATGTCATCATGATCGCCCCCAAAGGTCCTGGCCACCTGGTGAGAAGAGAGTTCGAACAGGGCAGGGGAGTGCCATCACTTATCGCGGTGCATCAGGATGTTTCCGGAGAAGCCAGGCAGTCCGCCCTGGAATACGCAGTGGGTGTCGGTGCAGGCCGCGTGGGAATACTTGAAACTACCTTCCGCGAAGAGACTGAGACTGATCTCTTTGGCGAGCAGGTAGTTCTGTGCGGAGGAGTAACAAGGCTCGTGCTTGCCGGTTACGAGGTCCTGGTTGAGGCGGGATATTCTCCCGAGATGGCCTACTTCGAGTGTCTTCACGAACTGAAGCTCATCGTCGATCTGATGTACCAGGGTGGCATCTCCACAATGAGGTACTCCATCAGCAATACAGCCGAATACGGAGACCTGACAAGGGGCGACAGAATAGTCGATGAGGAAACGATGGATGAAATGAGGGAAATCCTCAACGAAGTTCAGTCCGGGGAGTTTGCCAGGGAATGGATCCTGGAGAACCAGGCCGGACGTCCCGTGTTCAATGCACTGAGAAAGGCGGGAGAAGAACATCCCATCGAGGAGGTAGGGCGAAAGTTAAGGGCCTTGATGCCCTGGCTCAAGGAGGAATCAGCTGTCAGGGAAGATGATTGAGTAGGGTACCGCTTATCGCCCGTGAAGGGTTGATTCCAACCCTGATCCCGGCAGTTTGCTCAATTGTTCTTCTGTCAGCCGGTATCAAGGGGTTCTCGCTGTTGTTGGCTGTGTTGGCAGTGGGGATAGCTCTTTTCTTCAGGGACCCGGTCCGAATAGTGAATATCAGGGATAATGATATCGTATCCCCGGCAGACGGCAGGATCGTGGCTGTTGACAGAAGAGAGGAAAAAAAGCACCTGGGAGGCGACTCCCTCAGGATAAGTGTGTTCATGAGTATATTCAACGTCCACATCAACCGGATCCCCGCCGATGGCAGGGTGGTTGAAGTTAACCACATACCGGGAGGGTTCAAAATGGCCCATCTGGAAGAGGCGGGAACTGAAAATGAGAGATCCGAAGTCGTACTTGAAGACGAAAAGGGCCGCCGCAGTCTTATAGTACAGGTGGCTGGGCTCGTGGCCCGTAGGATAATCTGCCATCTGTCGCCAGGCGATCAGGTGAAAGCAGGTGAACGATTCGGACTTATCTGTTTCGGCTCGCGGGTGGATGTCTACCTTCCTCCCGAAACTGAACCGAGGGTTTCAGTGGGTGACAGGGTTAAAGCGGGCATATCGGTGATCGGAGCGCTAGATTGATAGATAGATCAGAACATGAGGAAAGAACAAGTCGCAGAGCGGTTTACCTGCTGCCTAATTTCGTGACCACCCTGGCCCTGTTTTCGGGTTTCTACTCAGTGGTGGCGTCGCTGAACGGGGAGTTCGGGAAGGCTGCTATAGCGATCCTCGTAGCAGTCCTTTTCGATACACTGGACGGACGAATAGCCAGGATGACGCGGACTGCCTCTCTTTTCGGAACGCAGTACGATAGCCTGTCCGACCTGTTTTCCTTCGGGGCAGCACCTGCTCTGCTCATGTACACCGCAGTGCTAAAACCCTTGGGCCGTTTCGGATGGCTGGGGGCTTTCCTGTACCTGGCATGCGGAGCTTTGAGGCTTGCCCGTTTTAACGTACAGGCCCAGAAAGTTGGTGAAAAGCATTTTACCGGTTTGCCTATACCGGCAGCCGCGTCAATTATCGCGTCAGGTCTGATACTGATGCTGAGCGGGGGCGTGAAAAGCGACATGATGAGATTTGCCATGATACCGGGTATCTATATTCTGTCCTTCCTGATGATAAGCACGGTACCCTATCCCAGTCCAAAGCAGGTGGTTCTGCCCAACAAGAAAGCATTTCACGTTCTGGCTGGCCTTGTTCTGATGATCGTCCTCGTAGCCAGCTATCCAGCGCTCTTTATTTTCACCTTCTTCACGACTTACGCCGTACTGGGACCGCTGCTGGGCGGCTGGATACTCAGGAAACTGGGTGTAGTAGATGTGGAGGAGATGAAGAGCTTTATGCTGGATGACGAGGACATACTGGAAGACACTGGAGAGGAGGTGGTGGCGCATAATGGATCTAAGCGAGAGTGACCTTAGGTACTTCGGAACCGGAGAGATCCAGGCTTCTGCCACCGTCTTCGAGCTTGTGAGGATGTGGAGACGCTAGTTGGCTATAAAATAGAGAACTTTCCGGTCGAAATCAGGATATTTTGTTTCAATGGATTCCGGGAAACGATCCGGGACCGGAAGGAGGAAAGGGATAATGTCTGAAAAAATAATTATTTTCGATACCACGTTAAGAGATGGCGAGCAATCTCCAGGCGCTTCCATGAACCTGGAAGAAAAGGTCCAGGTGGCAAAGCAGCTGGAGAAACTCAACGTTGATGTCATCGAGGCCGGATTCCCCATAGCCTCGGAGGGCGATTTCGAGGCGGTCAGGGCAGTCGCCGCAGCCGTGAAAAAGCCGCAGGTGGCAGGTCTGTGCAGGGCCAGCAAGAAAGACATCGACAGGGGCTGGGAGGCACTAAAGGATGCAAAGAAACCCAGGATCCATACTTTTATTGCCACTTCGGATATACACATAATACACAAGTTCGGCAAGACCCGCGATGAGATCCTCAAAGCAGCGGTGAATGCCGTTGCCCACGCGGCGGGTTATACGGATAACGTGGAGTTTTCCGCCGAGGATGCGGCAAGAAGCGATGTGTCCTACCTTTGCGATGTGATAGAGGCAGTTATAGAAGCAGGCGCCACCACCGTTAATATTCCCGATACGGTGGGTTATGCTATTCCCGATGAATTCGGAAATCTGATGGCCACCATCCGTGAAAATGTCAGCAATATAGACAAGACCGTGCTGTCCGTACACTGTCACAATGACCTGGGTCTCTCGGTGGCCAATTCACTGGCGGCCGTCTCCAATGGAGTCAGGCAGGTCGAGTGCACCATCAACGGCATAGGCGAGAGGGCCGGAAACGCGTCTTTAGAGGAGTTCGTAATGGCTCTTCGGACCCGCCGTGATCACATGAAGGTCCACACGGATATAAAGACGGAAGAGATCTACCGGAGCAGCCGCCTCGTATCCACTATTACGGGCATCCTGGTACAGCAGAATAAGGCTGTCGTGGGCGCAAACGCCTTCGCGCATGAAGCTGGTATCCACCAGGATGGGATGCTCAAGGAAAAGACCACTTACGAGATCATGACGCCTGAGTCGGTGGGCATCAAGGAGAGCACACTGGTGTTGGGTAAGCACTCGGGACGCCACGCTTTTTCTGACAGGTTAAACGACCTGGGGATCGAGCTGACGAAGGAGGAGCTGGAGAAGGCCTTCTTTGCGTTCAAGCGTTTGGCGGACAAGAAAAAGACTATCTACGACGAGGATATCGAAGCCATTATCGCTGACGAGATATTCAGGCTTCCTGACCGTTTCCGTCTTGTATCAATAACCTTCACCAGCGGATCCGAAGTAGTTCCTTCGGCCACGGTGGAGATGGAAGTAGACGGCAAGAAGAAGGTAAAGGCCGAGTTCGGTGACGGAGCTGTGGACGCGGCCTTCAAGGCGATCAAAAAGATCGCCAAGAGCAAGGCCAAGCTCATGAGGTTCACAGTGTCCGCCATTACCGGTGGTGCTGACGCTCTCGGAGAGGTGACTGTAAGAATACGCGAGAACGGCATCACGATAATCGGACAGGGTACATCGTCGGACATTATCGTCGCGTCTGCAAGGGCCTTTGTAAACGCCCTGAACAAGCTGGAGTACCGTAAGGGTACACGTGGCAGGGAAGTGGAGAGGCCCACATTATAAATAGCGACCAACGACCAACGACCAACGACCAACGTGGAACAGTTTGAATCTATTGACAACTTACATTGGGCCTTGGGCTTTGGGCATTGGGCTCATTGTGAGGTAACACAATGCCAATGACCATCACAGAAAAGATACTTGCGGCGCATACAGACAGGGATACCGTTCATCCGGGTGAAATAATCATGGCCAGGATCGACCTTGCTCTGGGCAACGACATCACAGCTCCCATTGCCATAAAGATACTTCGAGAGAACGGCATCAAGGATGTTTTCGATAAAACCAAGATCGCCCTGGTGCCCGACCATTTTGTTCCCAACAAGGATATCGAGTCAGCGGAGCAGTGCAAGATGCTCAGAGAGTTTGCACACGAGCACGACATCACTCATTATTTCGAGTTGGGAGAGATGGGCGTTGAACACGCTCTGCTGCCGGAGCAGGGGATAGTCCTTCCGGGGGACCTGGTCCTTGGAGCCGACAGCCATACCTGTACCTATGGCGGACTCGGAGCCTTTTCCACCGGTGTTGGGAGTACAGACCTTGCCGGGGCAATGATAAGCGGCAGTAGCTGGTTCAAAGTACCATCAACCATGAAGTTCGTCATCGACGGTGAATTGAAGCCCTGGGTGGGAGGCAAGGACCTGATCCTATACATCATCGGGCAGATCGGAGTGGACGGCGCTCTTTACCGCTCAATGGAGTTTACTGGAAGCGTTATCGAATCTCTGGGCATGTCGGACAGGCTTGCCATGTGCAACATGGCCATTGAGGCTGGCGCGAAAAACGGGATAATCGCTCCGGACGCCATCACCGAAGAGTACGTAAGTGAAAGGTCCGAGAGGAAGTTTACCATTTACTCCTCCGATGTGGACGCCACGTACGATGAGGTCATTGAGATCGACGCGAGCCAGATCGAGCTTCAGGTGGCCTTTCCGCACCTTCCAGAGAACGCGAAACCTGTAGGTGAGGCAAAAAATATCGCGATCGACCAGGTGATAATCGGTTCATGCACCAACGGACGCTTTG
>DAOVVW010000101.1 GCA_030636965.1 Pseudomonadota bacterium
AGGGGACAGCGTACCAAGACCAACGCCAGATCGAGGAAGGGTCGCAAGCCATAAATTGGCGGCACGAAAAAGAGATAACCCATCATCGCGCCCGAGCATGGGCGCCCGGATCGATAACTTGCACAGAAAGTAATTGATCCGTGAGGGAAGTGAAAATGACACTTTTTGCTTTCCGAAGAGTAAAAAGCCATGGATGGACTTTTTACGACCATATAAATGTTCGGGAGGAATAAATGGCAAAACCTAAAAAGGGATCCTCAAAAAGAGTTAAGAAGAACGTTCCGGTGGGAATAGCCCACATCCAGGCTACCTTCAACAATACGATAATCACCATAACAGACCCTGCGGGGAACACGCTGACATGGTGCAGTGCCGGAAGCAAGGGATTCAAGGGATCCAGGAAAAGCACACCCTTTGCAGCTCAGATTGCAGCCGCTGATGCGGCAAAGAAAGCCATGGAGCACGGCATTCGGAAGGTCGATGTGCTTGTTAAAGGTCCGGGATCCGGCCGGGAAGCAGCTCTCAGGGCTCTCCAGGGAGCTGGTCTTGAGGTCTCCCTGATCAGGGATGTCACTCCGATACCGCACAATGGCTGTCGTCCGCCCAAGAGGCGAAGAGTATAAACAAGGAGGTTCAAGTTGGCTAGATACCACGAATCAGTATGCCGGCTCTGCCGCAGGGAAGGAGCAAAGCTATTTCTCAAGGGAGACCGGTGTTTTTCGGATAAATGTGCCGTAGAGCGCAGACCGTATCCTCCAGGCGTCCATGGGACCAGGAGGATAAAGCACTCGGACTATGGCATCCAACTCAGGGAAAAGCAGAAGGCAAAGAGGATCTACGGTGTTATGGAAGCCCAGTTCCGCAACTACTTCAAAATGGCTGACGGGCAGAAGGGCGTTACGGGAGAAAACCTCCTCGTACTCCTGGAACGGAGACTGGACAGTACTGTTTACAGGCTCGGGTTTGCTTCATCGAGGCCCGATTCAAGGCAGTTGGTGAGGCACGGCCATGTTCTCGTAAACAACAGGAAGGTGAACATACCCTCCTATCTGTTGAAACCGGGCGATGTGGTTGAGATCCGGGAAAAGAGTAGAAAGAGTGTGCGGGTCAAGGAAGCCATGCTGTCAGCCGAGAGAAAGAGTGTTCCAGCGTGGCTTGAACTGGAAGCTCCTAAATTCAAGGGAATGTTCAAGAATTTCCCTGCCCGCGACGAGATCGCACTTCCGGTACAGGAGCAGTTGATAGTAGAACTGTACTCCAAGTAACAGAAAACCTGCCAGGAGATAGATTACAATGATAGAGAAAAACTGGAAAAGCCTGACCCGCCCCAGAAAGCTGATATTTGACGCCAAGAAAAATACCGACACCTTCTGCCGTTTCACAGCAGAGCCTTTTGAAAGGGGATTCGGGACAACTATCGGAAATGCGCTGAGGCGAGTTCTGCTCTCCTCACTTCAGGGTGCGGCGGCGACCGCCTTCAGGATAGAAGGCGTGCTCCATGAATTCTCCACAATACCCGGGATATACGAGGATGTTACACAGATAGTCCTGAACCTGAAGGAACTTCGCTTCAAGATTCACACGAATGAACCGAAGATAATCTCAGTGGACACCAACAAGAAGGGCGTCGTCACCGGCGCGGATATTGTCACTGACCACGAGGTGGAGATCCTCAACCCGGAGACCACCATAGCGACTCTTGAAAAAGGGGCGCATCTCAAGATGGAGATTGTTGTGCAGCTCAATAAGGGATACGAGCCAGCGGAACGCAATAAAAACGAAGAACTCCCTGTTGATTTTATAGCGATAGATTCCATTCATTCTCCCATAGTCAAGGTGAACTACGATGTGGAAAATGCCCGTGTCGGCATGATGACGGATTACGACAAGCTGATCATGGAGATAACCACCGACGGGAGCATCACTCCGGAAGATGCGCTGGCCATTTCCTCAAAGATCGTAAAAGAGCATATGAACCTCTTTATCAATTTCGAGGAGGAGGAGATAACTGAGGAAGAGGCAGAAAAAGAGACCCAGGAGGAGCGCCTGAAGCTCTTCGAGAAACTAAACAAGGGCGTCAATGAGCTGGAGCTCTCGGTGCGTTCCATAAACTGCCTCCAGAACGCTTATATCCAGTCCATCGGAGAGCTGGTGCAGAAAACCGAATCTGAAATGCTTAAGACCAAGAACTTCGGCAGAAAATCCCTTAACGAGCTCAAGGAGATCCTGGAGGAGATGGGTCTTGCTTTCGGTATGGATATCAGGGGCTGGACTCCTGAAGAGATCGGTAGTGAGGAAACAACCGAGGAAACGTTCTAGGGTTTTATGATATTAGCCCTGTTTTCAGGGTTTGCTGAAATTACTGAAAGGGTAGGAAGCTTATGCGGCATATGAAAGCTGGGAAAAAACTGGGCAGAACCGGCTCGCACCGACGAGCCATGTTTCGCAATATGGTTACGTCCTTGCTTCAGCACGAGAGGATAGTGACTACCGAGGGCAAATCCAAGGAAGCTGGCAGGCTGACCGAAAAGATGATCACTCTCGGCAAGAGAGGAGACCTTCACGCGAGGCGTCAGGCTGTCTCTTTCATCAAGAGCAACGAGGTCGTAAAAAAATTATTTTCCGAACTAGCCGAGCGCTACAGGTCCAGGGATGGAGGATATACCAGGGTCCTGAAACTGGAGCCCCGGGCTGGAGACAACGCTCCCATGGCTATGGTCGAGTTGGTTGACCGGCCCATGGTCGTGCAGCCGGAAAAGGCTGATAAGGGGAAGAAAAAAGAGGCCAAAGCCCCCAAAAAGGCCGCCCCCAAAAAAGCAGTAAAGGAAAAGGAAGAGACTCCAAAGAAAAAGGCAGAGAAGAAGGAAGAGGCGCCAAAGAAAAAGGCTAAAGCCGCACCCAAGAAGAAGGAAGAGGCGGCTGCAAAGAAAGAGAAGGCTGAGAAGAAGCCCGCCAAAAAGGCAGCTAAGAAAGAGACTCCAAAAAAAGAGACCGCCAAGAAAGCCACTGGAAAGAAAAAAGCCAAGGAGTCAAAGGATAAGAGCTGAGGTTTTCCTTCCATACTATTGAATTTCACTGAGCAAGGAGATGTTTCCTTGCTCATTTTTTTGTAAGGCAGAATACAGTAGTCAGAATTCAGAATCCAGAATACTGAATATTAACGAATTATTTATAGTTAACCTTCCGAATTCTGACTCCTGACTTCTGAATTCCGGAAACGAGAAAATGCCATACCTGTCAGTAAAAAACTTAACATACACCTATCCGGGTTCGGAACAAGCCGCCCTTTCCGGTATCGATCTGGAAGTTGAAAAAGGCGAGCTTATCGCCATTGTAGGGCCTAATGCGGCGGGTAAGAGTACCCTCGCAAAAGCCCTGAAGGGCCTCATTCAAGGTCAGAAGGGGTCCATTTCCATCGGCAGCGAGCCTTTGAGCGCAATGGGTCCGGACAGGCGTGTAGGACTGCTTTTGTCCAATCCTGAGAACCAACTGGTAACCTCCATAGTAGAGGAGGATGTTGCCTTCGGTCTGGAGGCCCTGGGCCTTGAACCTGAAGAGATAAAAGGAAGAGTAGGGACTACTCTCCACAGTCTGGGTATCGCCGCTCTTGCCAGATCGCTGCCCCACAGGCTCTCCGGTGGCGAACAGCAGATGGTTGCCCTGGCAGGTGTCCTGGCCCCCGATCCTGAGGTCCTTGTGTTGGACGAGCCCACCTCCTTTCTTGATCCTGATGGGCGTGAGAGGGTCCTTGACGCCCTTACCGGGTTCTCGGAAAGGGGAGGGACTACTCTGTTAGTGACTCACGACATGGAAGAGGCGGCCAGAGCCCACAGGATTGCGTTACTGATCGAGGGGAAAATCGTCTGTATAAAAGAACCCTGGTCCTTTTTTGCCGCTACTTCCCTGCTGGAGGCGGGGTGGCTCGTAAGGCCCTTCGGTATATCCCTTTCCCAGGCGCTGTCTGAAGCCGGATACGATTTTTCCCGGTCTCCAGGCCAGATCCGTGATCTGACAGACTCAGTTCTCAAACTTCTGGGAACAGGTCAAAGTAAAAGGGACATCCAGATGAAAAAGACCACCGATCTTCATGGTAAGGGGGCAAAAGATCCCGCACTGGAGTTTGAGAAGGTGGCTTTCAGTTACAATACAGGTGGTCCCGATGAACATCAGGTCCTCAAAGGCGTTGACCTGGATATTATTGATAGCGGGTTGACTGTACTTTGCGGAGCCAACGGTTCTGGAAAGAGTACCCTGCTTCAGCTGTCCAACGGACTACTTCACCCAGACAGCGGCTGTGTCCGGTTCCGCGGACAGGCACTGACTGATCTTCTCAAGGGAAAGGAGAATATCCCCTCCCTGGTAGGACTCCTTTTTCAGAACCCGGAGCGACAGGTTTTTAGTGAAACAGTTTTCGATGATATTGCCTTCGGACCCCGCAACCTGAGTCTGTCGGAGGTAGAGACCAAAGAGAGGGTCTCAGATGCCATCGGATGGGTGGGCATTGATGAGGATCTCCTTTCCCGCTCCCCTTTTACTCTCTCTGGAGGTCAGCTCAGGCGTGTTGCCCTGGCGGGAGTTATCGCCCTGCGATCAAGGGTGCTGGTTCTGGATGAACCCACGGACGGCCTGGATCCGGCAAGCTCGGCGATGTTCATTGGAAGAGCCAGAGAATACGCCGGGCATACAGGCACTTCAGTCCTGATAGCCTCGCACAGTATTCCTGACCCCCCCAACGATATAGACAGTATTGCTTTTCTTGTGGACGGCAGGGTAAGTACGAGCGGTCTGCCTGAAGAGGTGCTTTTCTCCCCACCAAAGGCTCTTTCCGAAACCTTCCTGCCTCCGCACATCAGGATGCAAAGGGAAATAGTTAATGCCGGATTTGATCTTCCTGAACTCTCCCTGAACCCGGATGAAGTGATAAAAAATATCCTGAAACTCCTCTAAAGAAAATCCCAAACCCAGTTCTGTTCACCACGGAGGCACGGAGATCACGGAGAAAACCAGAGCTAAGTTTTGGGTATGAACCACAGAGTTCACAGAGGTCACAGAGAAAAGCATTGTAAATATATACATCTTTCCCTCACCAGGCCTATCCTGTTCAGGATAGGGATCTCGTGGAAATCCTCCTTAGATCCTTGCAGACCGTTATAAAAGTAAACTTTTATACAGGGCAGCAAGGATCCAAGACAGCCTGTGAGGGAGAGCAAGATAGATAATATTGATGAAATGCTTTACATCCAATCTTCGTAAAT
>DAOVVW010000011.1 GCA_030636965.1 Pseudomonadota bacterium
TATCAGTAGGTTTCTCTTCGGGATAACATACTGTCGGTATCTTAGAAGCATCATTTAAATTTGCACTGAAATGTTTAAGTGTAGTTTTCATTCCTGTAAAAGGCCGTATCTGTGACCATTACTGCACTGTATCCCGCCTTCCAGTAACTCCTGTGATCTGAAAGATCGACTCCCGGGATTCTGGACCACCCGTTAAAGGAGTAAGCAGGCAGGTTGCCCGCCCCACGAATGGCTTTTTTTATCTTTCGAACAGGAAGGGCGTCTCGAAAACGTCCGACCACAGCAATAAAGTTCCCCTTCGAGGGATAAAAAGGTCTTAAGATCGGTGTGGGAAAAGACTGCGTGTACGGATCATCGGTGAAGTACCCGATGGACTCTAAAGAGATCATGAACCTGACCCTTGCATTCTGTTCCCTCAGAAGGGATGCGTGAACTGCGCTTCCCATCACTTCTGTTCTGAAGTATGGCGGCTCCTCAATTGGATAGGCCACCAGCTCAACCTGAAGGGGCAGGTCCTTGTTACCCAGTATTCGCGCCAGCTCTATGAGTCCCGCAACACCGCTTGCATTATCATCAGCGCCAGGCGAATCCCTGGCTGAATCATAATGGGCGCCTATGACTATCCTTTCCCCCGACTTCGGACCGAAATGAGCCATGATCAGGCTATATCTGTTTCCCCCAATCCCGTAACTGAGTTCCTTTATCGAACCTCCGCTTTCTTTTAATTCTGACCGTATATACTCTCCTGCTTTATTCAGGTTTTCAGGATGTGACGCGTCACGAGGACTCAGGTCCCCTGCAAGTACTTCTACGTGCTTTTTCAACCGGTGCGGATCTATTTTGACAGGGTTTTTCTGTGACACACCAGCCCTGAACAGCGGCTGTGTCGTCAAAAACCAGAGCAACACTGCCACAGAAACCCAGATTAGCGGCACCAGCATTCGGTTGAGAATAGATTCTTTTTTACTTTCTTTTACTTCCACAATCGTTTACCAATTCTGGATTCAGTTTGTTTTTTATTTTCCAAGAACCCGATTCTGGCATCTTTCAAACATATAGCACCTATCAGTAATCACATCAAAACATCCTTGTGATTAGTGATTGGAATCCGTGATGTGTGATGGGTAAAAATTGGCTCTGGGCGCTTATTTCGTCCAACGTCCAATGTCCAACGTCCAACGTAGATCTTGGATCTTGGACGAAATAAGCGCCCAGAGCCTTTTAAATTACCCATCACAATCTATTACAACCCCGTCAATTATAAGGTATAAGGAAATTATGAGCCGGAAATTCTGGGCAACCCTCCTGATACCGATCGTTATCCTGACCACCTCCATCTATGGATCGTCATCCGCCGACTGGAGCGATCTGCCCGCTTACCTCGACGGCGGGATCGCCGTATATGGAGACAGCAGAACAGGCCACAGCGCCCATGAGAGAATAATGGAGGGCATCGCATCCATAACACCCGTTGCGGTTTTTCACACCGGCGACCTTGTTGGAAACGGCAACAACTCGAAGGATTGGAAGACCTTTAACAGGATCAAGTCTAAACTTCCATCCGGAACACTTTTTTATCCTGCCCTCGGGAATCATGAGAAGGAATCGCCTCTTTACTTTAACAATTTTACTCTTCCAGGAAACGAACGATGGTACTCGGTGGAAATATCAGGTGTCCATTTTACGATACTTGATTCGGGTACAGATCTTTCACCGAACTCAACACAGTACCAGTGGCTTGAAAACGACCTCTCTTCAGTTGGATCAGGTATTAACTTCATTGCGGTACTCTTTCACTATCCACCGTACAGCACAGGACGACACGGGGAGGACCCAAAGAGACTTCGAAGCAAGATCGTGCCCCTTTTCAAACAGTACGGTGTGGACCTTGTATTTAGCGGGCACGACCACAATTACGAAAGACTGCTGGTAAACGGCACTCAGTACATAGTCACGGGAGGAGGAGGCGCTCCTCTGCGCAGGCAGGCAAGAAACAGCCCGTACAGCCTTGTCTTCAAGAAAGCCCATCACTTCTGTGTCATCTATTTCACAGGTAACGGCAATCTTACCGTGGATGTCTGGGACTGGGCAGCCAAACTTATCGATCATTTTGAGGTAGCGCCCTAGAGATCAATTGGAATCAGAGCATTGGAAATTAGAGCATTAGAAATTGGAAATTTCAATTCTCGAACAACTGAGCACTAACAACCAACTACAAACAACATAATCACACCAGTTCATATCACAACTGGCTTTCAGGATAAAAAAACGTATATAATTAAGACAATTAGGTATTTTTCTACCAAAAACGGGCCCTATTAAGAAATGTCCTGGAAACCGCTGATCCATATTATTTCTCCCGATGCCGATGAAAGAGGCACACTGCGCGCCCAGCTCCTCGGAGCGGATTACAATGTCCTTGTGGCACATGATCCGGGTGAGGCTATAGATAAGCTCAAGGAAGGAACACCCCATCTCATCGTCATCGATCAGGAGCAGGCCGACGCAGATTCGGCCGATTTCGCCGCCCTGGTGCACCACCTGGAAGGAGCCTCTCCCCTCCCCTATCTGCTTCTGATGGACAATAACAGCGCGGGTACAGTCCCGCTCTCACTCAGAGAGGGCCTGGACGACACCCTGATGCGGCCCGTCAACACCCTGGAACTGCTGGCACGGGTAAGATCGCTCCTTCGCAACCGCCAGCTTCTGGGTCAGATCCGGATCCAGGAGATGTTTCTCCGCCAGAAGAAACTCGAGCCCTACGTTCCCGAAATACTTCAACCCACGGTTCTCCTGGTGGAAGACGAGGCAGCTCAGCTCCAGAAGATCGGGGATCTTATCAGCAAAATCCCGTGCATGGTTATTAAAGCCCAGTCTTCCTCTGAAGCTCTTCAACACATCAAAGATGACCCCCCTCAGCTGGTCATCATAGACTTCCTCTTTCCGGACCAGGACGGCCTCGAGCTTTGCCGATATCTTAAGCGGCTCGCAGATACAAGGACAATACCTCTTCTCATGCTCACATCAATGCCGGAGCTTGATAACCGTATAGTGGGGATGGATGCGGGTCCTGATGACTATCTTGTCAAACCCGTAAACCCAGTAGAAGTGATCACGCGAGTTCGCCGCCTCCTTGCCAGGCAGGCCGGTCATATGAGGCTTTCAGGGAATATGCAGATCCTGAACAATATAGGCCTGACTGATCAGGAGACCGGTATTCCCGGGGATTAGTTCTTCCGTTTCTCTTATCCGGAGCTCATTCGATGGTCCCAGAGAGCCCAACTTCCCTTTACGATCGTAAGAATGCGCCTTGCCACAAAGGAAAACTTCTATCGGCTGGCCACAACGGTACACTCGACCCTGAGAAACTTCGACATGATCTTCGTGACCGGTGAAGCGGACCTATCTCTCATCCTGCCTGAAACTCAATCAGATCAAGCCCAGATCGCCCTCTCACGGATCCTGTCCAGGGCAGAGGTAAACGGTGTCCCGCCATGGGAGGTTCGATCCGCAATGGTTTCAGTGGGCGAAGAAGGCTGGGATTCGGGAGAGATCAGGAAGAAACTCAAGATCGGCAAGATGGAAGACGGCACCATGGCCGACTTTGATGCAGACGGTGACAATCGTATCCTGGTAGTCGGCGACAAGAGTGGGGTCAACCTGGTTCAGCTACTCAAGGAAGAGGGTTTTTCAAATGCGGAGGCTTTCGTTTTCGAGGGTGACAAACTGCCCGACATACTTAACGCCAACGCTGTTATTATCCAGGGTGATCTGGACAAAATCCCCGACCTTGCCCATCAGCTGCTGCCCGCTCTTCCCGACCCGTCTACTCCCATTATCGTTCAGTATTCGGAAAGGTCAGAGGACTCCGATCTCACCGCTCTGCCGGAATCAGCGGACTATATCCCTCCAGGTGCCAGTAACGACTACCTTATTCACAGGCTCCGCAGATCCCTGGACATGGTGCAGGCCCAGTCCGATGCAAAAGAAGTAGAGAGCTTCATCCTTCGGCTGATTCGTCTTATGGAGGAAGGAGACTCCGACGTTCTTGGTCATTCACAACAGGTAGCTATCTGGGCAGTCAGGCTTGGAGGGCGTATGGGACTGTCCCCGGAGGAGATAGAAGCGCTGAAGTGGGGAGGTCTCCTGCACGATATCGGCAAGCTGTTCCTCCCCGGAAAGATACTGTCCAAGAGCAGGATGCTGACAGCCGAGGAGTTTGCCATCACCAAATCCCACCCCCGGTTGGGATTCGACCTCTGTAACGGTATCGGCATCCTTGAACCGGCACTTCCGATAATCAAGTACCACCACGAGAGGATGGACGGTAAGGGATATCCAGAGGGCCTGAGGGGTGACAAGATACCGCTCCTTGCCCGCATTATTGCCGTTCCAGACGTTTTCGACACTCTTATTCGCAGGCGGCCCTATCGACCGGCATTCCCGGTGGAGGAGGCTTCAAAAATAGTTATGTCGGAGGCGGAAAAGGGCATGTGGGACATCAACATCGCAAAGCAGTTTCTCGAAATGATACAAAGAAAATGATTGTGCTGTGGGCAGTGGGCTATGGGCTAAAAAACAGCACCACAACCTTACATCTTCCTCTCCCCTGGTGGCCTTTCGACAGGCTCAAGGTCCTGAGCAACGCCGAAGGAGAGAGGAAGCCTGCCGTTGTTGAAAAACTTTGAACGGCAGGCGAGGAGAGGGGGATATCCTACCACCCTCCCCTTAATCCCCTCCCATCAAGGGAGGGGTGAGAGAAAGTAATCCAATTTCCAATGCTCTAATTTCTAATGTTCTAATGCTCTATAAATAACTGTAACCTATCTGTAACCTCTGAAGATCAATATTGTCCGCAGATCAAGAGGATCTTGCTGAATTTTCAAAGTGAGGTGAAAATTGGACTGCTATATTGTGAGGATTTACAGACGTACTGAGCATGATCCCCGCCAGATAGTGGGAACAGTGGAAGATGTGGATAAAGAGGAGTCAAAAACCTTCAGGCATATTGACGACCTTGTAAAGGTTTTCTGTTTTCCGGACTTTTCTTCCATCGAACCGGATATGGACCCTCAGCCGACAGAAAATGGCTAAAAAGTTTACTAAACAATGGTCCAAAATCAACGCGCCCATTGAAGGGCGCCCAAATCAATGACTTGCAACGCAAGTTAAAATATCATCATCGCGCCCGTGCATGGGTGCCCGAATCCATAACATAAAACGATAGTTACGGATTCGTGAGGAAAGGGAAAACGACGTTTTTCCCTTTCCGTGGAGTGAAAAGCTGCTTACAGACTTTTCACGACAAATAACAACAATCCGTGCGGAAAGTGAAAATAACACTTTTCACTTTCCGCGGAGTAAAAAGCCACGGATGGACTTTTTACGACCCTAACAATGTCCGAATTACATTTGTCTTTTCTATCTGGTATTATAAATTGCACGTTCCGTATCGGGTTCCAATGACGGTGCTACCGGAGGGGGGATGAATTCCGGGGGGTTTTCGGGTGAGAAAACCTGTAATTTCAACGGCCAAAATAGCTCGTCCGGTTCAGACAGAGATATATCACAGGGAAAGGCTGTTTTCCCAGCTTGACGAAGGCATGTCGCGTCCGGTCACCTGGGTCACAGGACCCGGCGGCTGTGGCAAGACCACTCTTATTTCAAGCTACATCGAATCACGCAAGCTGCCCTACCTCTGGTATCAGGTCGATCAGGGCGATGAGGATATTGCTACTTTCTTCTATTACCTGGGCCTCGCGGCAAAACAGGCAGCACCCCGGAAAAAGAAACCACTTCCTCTTCTCACTCGCGAATACCTGTTGGGCATTACCGAGTTCACCTATCATTTCTTTGAGGAACTGTTCACAAGACTGAAAACACCATCACTTCTGGTTTTCGATAACTATCAAGACGTTCAGGAGGGATCACAACTCCACCAGGTGATGTTGGACGGGCTGTCCAGGATACCCGAGGGAATAAATATCATCCTCATCAGCCGTCTTGGTCCAGTTCCAGCTTTTTCCCGCCTGAGGGCGAATCGCCAGCTTGAGCTGATCGGATGGGACGAACTTCGCCTGTCCCTGGAGGAGTTCACCAGTATAGTCCGTATGCGCGGGGCAAACAGTTACACTAAAAAATCAATTCGCCAGCTCTACGGCAAACTGGATGGATGGGCGGCCGGCCTTGTACTTATGCTGGAGCAAACCAAGGTTTCAGGTGGTGAACTGGCACCAGTCGGAGAGGTGACACCAGATGAGATAATAAATTACTTCGGAGAGGAGATAATTCGAAAGATCGATCCTGAGTATCGCGACTTCTATTTCAGGACCTCTTTTCTGCCAAGGATGACTCCCGAGATGGCTGAGAAGATGACCGGTAATTACCGCGCCAGGCAGATACTCAATTATCTTTACAGCAATCATTTGTTTACGGAGAAGCATAACTACCCCCAGCCCCAATACCAGTATCACCCCCTGTTCAGGGATTTTCTGCAAATGCGAGTATCGGATCAGTTCGGTGAAGATAACATGCGAAATCTCCGTCGTGACGCCGCTGACATCCTGGTTGAGTTCAACATGTTCGAAGATGCAGCCGAGCTCTATACGAAAGCCAGCGACTGGGAGGGACTAAAAAAGCTCATAACAATTACAGCAGACGACATGTTCACCCAGGGCAGACACCGTCTCCTCCTTGAATGGATCGAACGGCTGCCTGAAGCAACTATCAAGAAGGATCCATGGGTAGACTACTGGTTGGGAGTCTGCAGGATTCCCTTCGATCCGGCTAAAGCCCGCAACAATCTATCCAGGGCCTACGAGGAATTTTTTGCCCGAGAGGAAGCTGAAGGGGCGTTTTTTGCCTGGTCAAGAGTTGTAGAAACGTACACCACCGAATGGAGCGATTTTGCCCCTCTGGACTTCTGGATCGAAGAGCTGGAAAAGCTCATGGCACATTTCAAGGACTTCCCCTCCAGGAACGCTGAGACACGGGTTGTGTTGAGCATGTTCTCTGCCCTGATGTACCGGCAGCCATATAACCCGAAGATCCTGGAGTGGGAAGAACGGGCCAGGACCCTGATGACCACGATTACTGACAGGAGTCAGCAGATCATGCTGGCCAACCAGCTCCTGCATTACTACGGCTGGAGAGGGAGTCTTCCAAAGGGAGGGATAGTTCTTAAGGGGATAACTCAGACAATACGCTCCGGTGATGTTCATATCACTCCACTTGCAAGGATATTCGTCCATGCCCTTGACGCAGTTTACGATTGTTTCAGGGGTTCCTTTGATGAAAGCATGAAAGCGGTGGAAAAAGGCCTCAAGGAGGCAGATTCCACTGGTATACATGTGTGGGATGAAATGCTCCTTTCCTACGGGATCTACGGGTCCTTGAGCACTGGGAAATTTGATACCGGGAAACAACTGCTGGACAGGATGAGTTCCATCATCAATTTCGACCGTCTTTTGATTGGAGGACAATATTATTTTCTCGCCGCTTGGGAGGCTCTGTGCAGAGACGATATTTCATCGGCTCAGCAATACGCCGATACAGGTCTGAAACTGGCACAGGAAGCAGGGCACCCCTACGCTGAGGCCATCTTGCATATAGGCAAAGCGCAGGTACTGATCGAAATGGAGGAACTTGACAGTGCCAGGGATCACCTGACGAATGCGCGGAAAATTGCTAAGCCTCATGATGTCGACACCGGCTATTATCCTCCTCTTATAGATTACATGTGCCTGATAAACGAATCCTATCTTGCCATTCTTTCCGGGAAGAAAAAGAAGATAGAACATTTGATTGAAAAAACGATGGCTTTGGGAAGGAAATTCGGCTTTGTGAGCGTTCCAGGAGGACAGTCGTCGGTGATAGCAAGGCTCTGCGCCAGGGCACTTCAACTCGGGATTGAAACCGACTATGTCCAGGCGCTTATCAAGAAGCGAGGCCTGACCCCGGACGACCACGATGACGACCTGGAGAAATGGCCGTGGCCTCTTAAGATCTACACTCTGGGCAAGTTTGAGCTTCTCATGGACGGCAAACTTGTAAAATCTTCCCGTAAGGCCCAGATGAAACCGCTATCCATGCTCAAGGCACTTATCTCTTTCGGTGGAAAGGAAGTCAGGGAGGAGCAGATAACCGACGCTCTGTGGCCTGACGCTGACGGGGATATGGCTCATCAATCCTTCGCAACAACACTTCACAGGCTGCGCCGAATCATCGGTGCGGATGCGCTCATATTAAGCGAAGGACGACTTTCCCTCAACCCGGAGTACTGCTGGCTGGATACCTGGGCCTTTGAAAGGGCCATGGACGAAGCCGGAGCAACACTGGAAAAATCCGAACCCGGAACTCATTCTCTGGAATTAGCTCAAAATATGCTCAAGGGGTTTGAGGGTCAGTTTCTGCCCGAAGAAAAAGGAGAGTCTTGGGCAATATCCATGCAGGAGCGGCTTCACAGCAGGCATTTCAGGAAAATACGAAAACTCTGTACATCCCTGGAGAAACTGGAGAACTGGGACAGCGCAATCGAATGGTACAACCGGGCACTGGAGATCGATGAACTGGCTGAGGATTTTTACAGACGCCTGATGACCTGCTATCTAAAACTTGGTAGAAAAGCCGAGGGAATAGCCGTCTATAATCGCTGCAAGAAGACACTATCGACTATCCTGGGTATTGTTCCTTCAAGTAAGACTGAGTTGGTTCATGATGAACTGAGGTCATAGACCTGATATCGTCCAACGTCCAATGTCCAATGTCGATCTTGGATCATCTCATACCAGCATCCAATGCTCTCATTTCCAATGCTCCAGTGCCCAACGTTGATTTTGGATCTTGGATTTTGGACCTTGGATCATCTAATTTCAGCATCTAATGTTCTATTAAAACTGTAACCTATCTGTAACCTGAACAGTGCGATAACTGCACCCGAAGAGACGGAACTGATCATGAAACTGGCCGTTTCCCGATAATGAACCATCGGTACCGTCAGAAACTTACGGGGGTTCGGGAGGGCCGGCAAACCGACGGGAGGTTACAATGGTTGAGAAATCCCATTTTTCATGTCCCGACTGTGGAGCCAGGTTCAGATCCTATAACTTTGAGTGGGGTACATGCGGTTATTGCGGATACGGGTACCTGCCGGATGAAGATCACCAGAATATTCTACAGGATGTCAATGAGGCAGAATCCAACATCCACTTGCATCAGTAAATGATCTGCTGCTTAAACTTCTAGGAAAGGAGCAGGATGATTTGCTATATTGTTGGAGTTTCAATTTCACAAACGACTGATTCGGAGAGAAGCCGGGACTGATATGTCTACTTCTGATACTAACACAAGTGGATCCGTGGGCATCTGTCTGGGTGCAAGTACCATCAGTATTGCCCAGCGGATCAACGGTAAAATAAGCTTTTCACGTGTAGCCCACAGTGGAAAAGTAGAGGATTCAGTCAAAAAAATCATCCACAACGCTGTTCCCTCCCGTATTGGAATTACTGGACGTAAATTCAGAGACCTCATGAACATCGAAACTGTCTCGGAACCCGAAGCTGTTGAACTGGCATATGACCACATCAGGGAAGCTTATCCCGAAAAAGATACCATCCTCTCAGCCGGGAGCGAGTCGTTCCTCGTATACACCCTGAACAAAAAGGGAACGATCAAATCCGTAAACACCGGCAGCAAATGCGCTTCCGGTACCGGCGAGTTTTTCCTCCAGCAGATAAAGCGTATGGAACTGGATGTTGAGAATGCGATCACAACAGCCGCTTCTTCAGAGCCGCACCCCATAGCTGGAAGGTGTTCAGTATTCAGCAAAAGCGATTGCACTCACGCGTTGAACAAGGGAATCGAAAAGGGGCGCGTGGTTGCGGGACTTTGCAGGATGATGGCAACAAAGATCATCGAACTTCTCAAGGCCTCAAAGGCCAAACGTATTATCGCTGTTGGTGGTGTGAGCAAGAACAAGGAAGTAATGCGGTATCTCAAGGAAGCTTTCCCTGAAATATGCATTCCGGAAGAGGCACCGTATTTCGAAGCCCTTGGCTCCATGTTGTGGGCGGAAAAGAATGGGATACTTTCCCGGATGGACGATAACATTATCAAGGAGTCCTATAATTCCTTCCCAACGCTGCCTGATCTGACGACAGGTGAATCCAGAGTTTCCTTCAAGACGGCACCCAGGGGCGAATTTCACGATGGAGAATACATAATTGGACTGGACGTGGGCAGCACAACCACAAAAGCAGTGCTCACCAGAACCGATAACCAGGCAATTGTAGCAAGCGAATATCTTCGAACCCTGGGGAATCCGGTACAGGCGAGCAGAAACTGTTACCGGGCACTGCTCGACAAGGTTCCAGAGGGTATTTTGACGAACATCGTCGGGTTGGGCATCACTGGAAGCGGAAGACAGATTGCTGGCCTTCACGCTCTAACCGATGAAGTAACAAATGAGATAATGGCCCACGCTGCAGCAGCTGTATACTTCGATCCGGAAGTCGATACTATCTTCGAGATCGGTGGCCAGGATGCTAAATATACCTACATTACAAACGGTGTTCCCACAGATTACGCCATGAATGAAGCATGCTCCGCGGGAACAGGCTCATTTCTGGAGGA
>DAOVVW010000208.1 GCA_030636965.1 Pseudomonadota bacterium
TCAAACTCCAAACTTCAAACCCTTCCATTCCCTTTGGACTTTGGGCGTTGGGGTGTGGACTACGAAGAGTTCAACCTTTGGCTGGATCGGGCCAATTATCGGTGTTGAATTCTTCGGATCCATCCCAGCACTCCTTGCCGCAGAAGTACACTGCATCGCAGGAATCCTCATACGCGGCGAGACTCATCTCATACGGCTCGTCCTCTATTTTGTGGCCGCACTCTACACAGTCGTACTGGAAGGGGGCGTTGGCTTTGATCCCGCTCTTGTCCACCTTGGGCACGTTAACACCGCAGTCTATACTTTAACTTATTACAGTAACCACCTAATTATATTGCGTTTTACGATTCGCAAGTTAACAATCAGATTTCACGTACAGTTTACCATAACTGAAATTGTGGTTGAAACGATCTTTCTCCCCCTCGCCCATTCTCCCACTCACCCCCTCTGGTCACAAGGGCAATACCCTTGTGATCATTTCCCCTCCCCTATCGTCAAAATCACAACAAACTCACCGTCCATTTCCGATTTCACGTCCATTCGCATTCCCATAGTATCGACGATCTTTCGTACAATGGGAAGCCCGAGACCGAACCTTAACCCCGTGTCGCCCCTGGCATGGCTACCTCTCCAGAACCTGTCGAAAACACGTTCCGCCTCCTCGGCACTGATCTTGCTCCCCGTGTTACCGACTTGAAGATGGGTGTTCCCTTCCTTCTGTAACAGGTTAACAGTTACTAAACCGCCCTGATCTACATAGTACAGAGCGTTTCTGAAAAGTTCATCCAGCACCTGAGCGAAAAGAGCGCTGTCGATCATGACAACACTGCCGTTAATGAAATTAAAGGAAGTTTCGATACCTCTCTCAGTTGCCACACCGCTGTATGAGCCCCAGACGTCACGAATACATTTTTCGATACGTACCTCGGACATACTGGCACTCTCCTGCCCCGATTCGAGACGGGCGAGCGCAAGAAGGCTTTTGACGAGGTTCTCCAGTTGATTGACGATACTGAGGGCACTTTCGAGGGTCTCCCTGTAATCATCTCCCTCCCTTTTCCTGGCCAGTGCCACCTCTATGGTGGACTTCAGTCCTGCCAGGGGGGTTCTCAACTCATGGGCAGCATCGCTGGTGAACCCTTTTTCCCGGTTAAATGACTTCTCCAGCCTGTCAAGGAACAGGTTGAATTTGTGGACTATAGGGGCCAGTTCTTCTAGAACAACAACCTCGTCGAGCCTGATCGCGAGATCGTCATCGCTTATGCTATCGATACTCGCGGCCAGTTCGTTGATCGGTTCAGCACCCCTTTTTATGGTCAGCCAGATCGTAAGGGTGAGGACACCGATGGAACCTAACCCGGCCCCTAGAAGCATGAACAGGAATATCTCCATGAAGCGCTGATGCTGCGAAACATCCTTAAAGAGCTGTATTACGATGCGGTCTCCCGGTTCAGCGGTCTTGTCCACGATAATCCGGGAGTCAGTTGCTGCCGATTCCAGGTCCTCCTTCTCGTCGTCAACCTCAGGCTGAAAGGTAACAAGCACCGATCTCATCCTGCCTGCGCCTTTAATAATGTGCCAGTCATGGAGAGGTTCTGCCAGGGGAGCCTGAAAACCAGGTGCGGGAATACCTTCGAGGATGTCAGAGTGGTGTATAACGCTGCCATCAAGGGAACCGATGTAGATATATTCCGGTGACTCAGACCCCTCCATCTCTTCCGTTCTCATCTCATCCAGGTCCACCTCCAGTCCATAGTGCTTTTCTTCCACAGAAAGCGCCAGCATTCGGGCTTTGTCTGTCAGTGATTCGTCCATCTGCCGCACCAGCTGTGCGTTCACCGAAAGATAAAGAACGCTCCCGGCAGTCAGAAGAACAAGAACAGTACCCAGGATCACCCCGCGGAACAGGGTTACCGTCAGGGATCGCATCGATCCTCCTCTCCCAGCATGTATCCGAACCCTCGTTTCGTGTGCAGGATATTATTCCCCCCTTCGATCTCCAGCTTCCTTCTGAGCCGTCCGATATACACATCGATGACGTTGCTGGATAGCTCTGCCGCGAAGTCGTAAACCCCCTCCATGATGGTTTCCCGGGAGACGACCCTTCCTGATTTCCGGGCGAGGATCTCCAGGATAGCGTATTCGCGCACTGTAAGGTACACAGGCCTTCCGCTGCGCCTCACCGCCCTGGCTGAGGTGTCAACCTCCACATCCGCCACACGGATAACCGGTTCCTTCTGATCATATTTTCTTCTAACAAGGGCGCGCACGCGCGCCAGGAGTTCACTGAATTCGAAAGGTTTGACGAGATAATCATCCGCGCCCAGATCCAGGCCCTCGACACGATCGTGGACGGAGTCCTTTGCTGTCACGATAAGCACGTGGACCTTGTTCTTCTGTGCCCGAAGCCTCCTGAGGATCTCGAGACCGTTCATGCCGGGCAGCCTCAGGTCCAGCACCACGACCTCATATTCACCTGTGGAGGCGTACCAGAGTCCCTCCTCGCCGTCGCCGGCAGCGTCAACAGCGTACCCATTTTCACTGAGCCCCTGCTGAAGGGATTCCCGGAGGGGAGCGTAGTCTTCGATTAATAGAATTTTCAAGTCAACTGATTCCAGATTCCATATTCCAGATAATAATCTCATCCGTCTTCGCTAACAGCTCACGTACAGCTACGACGCGACAAGGATTTCAAATTTAAAACGATCCAAGATCAAAAAAGATAATTCACCACAGGGTACACGGGGTTTCACAGGGTGGAAGTAAGGACTAACCCTGAGTTTGCGGCTCAATATCCATTTTTACCCTGTGTTACCCTGCTTGCCAGGCCGAAGCCTTGGCGAAGGCTGGTGGAGCGGCCTTCAGCTGGCCGCGGTGCCTGTTCGCCATAGCTGGGCGATGGGCGTTAGCGACGGCGGATGGTTAGTTAGCTTTCAGGTTTTCTCCTGCGTTCTGCATTCTTGCATTTTATCATATAAATTGGGAGCACCTGCCGGCCCCGACCGGCTGACAGGCGCTCCCGAACAGGGAAAAGAAGCCTTCTTCTATTCCCTGGCCCTGGTATAACTCATATCTGAATTCGCGTGAATTCAGATCTTAGAACCTGAAAAGAACACCCACCTCGGGTGCGATATCGGTAGCCTTATCAGTAACACCAACGCCCAGGTTCAGTTTCAAGGTTGCACTGTCGGAAAGGGCGTGCTGGGTTTCCCCGATGAAAGACACTTCGTCGTCTTCCCCCTCGACTGCTGCGACCACGGCCCAGGAGGGCGACAAGCGGTTGAGATATTCGATGGCATACTCGCTCATTTCCAGTTTTCTCTCGCCATCGTCCCAGGCGACGGACAGCCTTCCTGTGAGGTTACCCCAGGTCAAACCCTTGATGGCGCCGAATCCGAATACGAACTCCCAGTCCTGTGTCCCGATGATCTGCTTGTTGTCCTGCAGGGGCAGCACATACTCGAAGAAGCTGAAATATTCAGGCTTGCTCTCCGTCTCCCGGTTCCACCGCCA
>DAOVVW010000051.1 GCA_030636965.1 Pseudomonadota bacterium
ACAGGTTTGGGTACGGGAGGACCTTCTATCAAGGCTTCAATCTTCTCTTCGATGATCTCCCGCTCAATGGCCAGAGCCTTGGTATCGATATCAGAGAGAGCTTTTGAGAGCATATCGAAAAGCTCTTTGCCCGAAAACGGTTTTAAAAGATAACCATCGGCGTGTACCCTCAACTGGGCGTGTTTTTCCAGCAGGTCTCTTTCCACCTTTCCGGACATCATGACAACAGGAATATGTGATGTGTCGGGAGATTCTTTAAGATGCCGGAGTAAAACAAAACCCTGCACTTTCGGGATCTCTATATCGGTAAGGATGATGTCGGGCAGTTCGGACCGTGCAAGAGCAAGGCCCTGTTCACCGTCAGATGCGTTGATAACGTCAAAATCCGTCTCGGAGAGCAGATCGTTGACGTAGGTCTGGAAAAAGAGGTCGTCCTCAATAACGAGAATCTGCTTTGCTTTCATTTCACTCCCTGAAAGCGATCCTGCTGAATGAATGCCCTTAGTACAAGAGATGGGCCTTCCTGATAGAAATCATAACCGATCCTCGATGGAATGATTTCCACTGAAACTTTTACACCGGTGGATCCTGGAGACAGATCCTCGGTATAGATCTCACCTACAATACGTCCCCCGCCATCGAGATGTCCGAGTAAACCGGTTTTTAATGTTGGAAAAAGTATCTCTATCCACTTCCTCGAGAGCTTAGCCGATGTTGATACGGAGTAATCCACCAATCCGTTAGTGGCGAAAATGACCAGGGCCTCATTGGGCGTTTCAACGATGGAAATGTTATCCAGAATTCCGGGAGTACCCTCATTTTCGAAGGCCCTTTCCACTTTTTCGGCAACCACCCCGGATTTCGATACCGTTTCATCGGCAGCCAAACTGTTACTGGCAAAGTCGATGGAAGTATTCATGGAAACTCCCGTTACAGGTGGTTCGGTTGAAGTGGGTTTCTCACCCACTGCCAGTGACGAGGCAATGGACAATAACAGGATTAAGGGAGGTAACGCCGCAAGCCATACAGAGCGTCCAGGAAACATCTGATCCTCTCCAGGCGATCCGATCCACCACTGAGCATAAACCAGCCAGGTTCCCGGCCTCCCACTGGTAGTACCGGAGCTTCAGCACAGGTTATCGGAGGTTTACGGCCTCACATATCTCCTTAACTGGAAACAATTATCATGCGCCTTTGTGCCTGTCAAGGTTCATCGATGTCTGCTGCCGCTGTAACATCGTAGAAAATCTAGGTTTTTCCTGCTCGCCCTCAGGGATACAGGGGAAAGTCCGCAAGGCCCACGTCCTCGCCAAAACCGAACATGAGGTTCATGTTCTGGACAGCCAGGCCGGCGGCGCCCTTAACAAGGTTGTCCAGAACAGATATAACCACTACCTTGCCTGTCCTTTTGTCATATCTGGGGGCCAGAATACACTGGTTTGTCCCGCAGACATCCTTAAGACACGGAAGGGGCGCGCTTAAATCTCTCACAGTAACAAAGGGCTCAGCCAAGTACCTTTTCCTGTACAGTTCCACAAGGGAACCTTCATCCATATCATCCAATGAACTGGCATAGATGCTTGTAAGGATACCTCTGCTGACAGGAAGCAGGTGCGGAGTGAAGGTGAGTTTCACATCAATCTGACAGATACCTCCCAATTCCTGTTCCATTTCGCAGATATGCCTGTGCGTCCCCGCGATGCTGTAGGCACTAAAGTTTGAATATACCTCCGGAAAGTGGAGGTTTGGCTTCGGTTCTCTTCCCGCACCGCTGACCCCTGATTTGCTGTCTGCGACAATGGAATCGAGGCCCACCAACCCTTCCTCCAGCAAAGGTATGAGGGCCAGTATTACGCTCACAGGATAGCAGCCGGGGTTTGCGACCAGGGTGGCGTCCGCTATTTCTTCTCTGTAGAGCTCAGGCAACCCGTAAACGGCTTCAGACAGGAGTTCCGGTTGTGTGTGCTCACCGTACCATTTACTGAAAACCTCAGGGTCCCGCAACCTGAAATCTGCTGAGAGATCGATGACCCTTTTCCCTTTCTTGTAAAGATCCGCGGATATGTTCATGGACTCCCCGTGAGGAAGGCATACAAATAGAAGTTCAGCCGCGGATACGGCTTCTTTCATATCAAATTCTGAGAGAACAAGTTCCTGAGCGTTATATAGATGCGGCATTACATCGCAGATGGCCTGGCCGGACCACCTTCTCGACGTCGCGTAAGCAAGCTCCGCCTTCGGATGATTCTGAAGTATCCTTACCAGCTCCATCCCGGTGTATCCGGTTGCGCCTATTATTCCTACTCTGGTCATTTCTCCCTCCGGGTTGAATTACAGTCCAAGGTCCAAGGTCCAACGTTTATCAAATCCAGGATCGTAATGCGTGATGCGTGACGCGTGATTAGTAATATGTCTAATGTTCTAATATCTAATGCTCTACTGTTCTAAACCCAATTTCCAATATCGAATTTCGAATATCGACTATCCACATTACTAATTGGCATAAAAAAAGGGAAGGACGATACGCCCTTCCCTTTTGACAGTAAATCGATGGATATTAACGTTTGGAGAACTGGAATCTGGCGCGTGCACCTCTCTGTCCGTACTTTTTACGCTCAACTTCTCGGGCATCCCTGGTCAGGTAGCCTGCTTTTTTCAGCGGTTTCCTGAAATCAGGAGAAACATCCAGCAGCGCCCTGCTGATCCCGTGCTTTATGGCACCTGCCTGCCCGCTCACGCCTCCACCTCTAACATTAACGCTGACGTCAAATTTCCCAACTGTGTCGGTAACCTCAAAGGGCTGCATGATGATCATCTTGAGAGTCTCGCGCGCAAGGTACTCGTCGGCATCCTTCTTGTTGATAAGAACGTTTCCTTCCCCCGGCTTGAGATAGACTCTAGCGACGCAAGTTTTTCTCGTTCCTTTTCCGTAATATTTTTCTTCTGCCATTTGCTTACCTCAGGCTCTAGAATGCCACTTTTCGAGGCTGTTGTGCCTCATGGGGATGATCGGGACCCGCGTAAACCTTCAGTTTGTTGAAGATTTTCCGGCCCAGCTTGTTCTTGGGCAGCATACCCTTCACTGCCTTCCTGACGAGTTCTTCCGGCTTCTTCTCCAGGAGATCCTTTGCCTTGATATTCTTGATGCCGCCGGGGTATCCAGAGTGCCAGTAATACACCTTTTCATCAAGCTTGTTGCCGGAAAGGATCACCTTGTCCGCGTTGACAACCACAACAAAATCGCCGGTATCAACGTGGGGTGTAAAAATTGGCTTATCCTTTCCCCTGAGTATCAGGGCTATCCGGCTTGCCAGGCGGCCGAGCACTTGGCCTTCAGCGTCCACCACAACCCAGTTTCTTTCAACATCGCTTTTTTTGGCGGAGTAAGTTTTCATGTTTTTCAAGTTCCTCACTGAATCTGATTGCACAAGAAGAAAACGAATAGCGGAAATTAGTATATATCCGGGTAGATGTCAATAGGTTAGTGATAGGGAGGAGGGAGGAGGGGCCGGCTTACGGCCGGAGTCCAATGACCAACGTCCAATGTCCAACGTGTTTTCACCACAGAGTCACAGAGTATATGGGGAATGGGGGTGTGGGGGTATGGGAGTAGAACATTAGAAATTAGAGCATTAGATATTTGAAAATGGATTGATTTAAATTAACTAATCACCAATTACCAATCACTAATTACTCATAACGCGTCACGCATCACGTAAACCACGTTGGACCTTGGACGCGTTTTAGCCGCCACCTAGCGCGTCAAATCTCCCCCCATCACCTCCACGGCATAGAGGATCACGAATACAGCGATGAAACCCATGAAGAGTATCGGGGTCCATTCCCCCTCAAGTATCCACCAATCCTCAAGATAGGGATATTTGTCCCAGAAGGCATCGCCCAGTTTGGGAGCCATGAAATTGAGCACACCCAGTAAAAAGAAGGGAGTTACTGAAATTATCAGGACCGCTATCTTTATGACCCTGTTGGATACCGGCACTTTCAGTATATCCCGCTCCACCAGGATTCCAAGGACAACAAAGGGCACACAGAAAACTATAACCTTTGCCGTAAAGACCAGGATGTCCTTCCAGTGGGCAGGATCGATGCCGGTGGCGCTTCCCAGAACAGGTATAAGAAAGTCCAATAAATTATCCTCCGGGGGCATGATATGCCAGGCGCATACATGTGTCAACAGACTGCGCCTGTGTTCAACGTTCAACGTTTAACGTTCAAGGTTTTATCCTGAAACATATAATCTGGAGATACTTACTTTCTGAGGAAAATGTGTATTAATGCTATTGATTTAGTACTTCACAAATTGACGTTGAACGTTGAACAATCAACCTTGAACTCTCCCAAGCCCACAAAACACTGGATATTTACCTCGTGTAGTTTAAGATTATCTGAAAACAGGAGGATAACCGATGAATAAAGTCCAATTGAAGCCCAGCACCTACCTTTGTCCCGTTCCGGCGGCCCTGGTTTCCTGTCAGGACAAAGGCGGCAGGCCAAATATAATAACGATCGCCTGGACCGGGGTTGTCTGCTCTGACCCCCCCATGCTGAGTATAAGTATACGGCCCAGCAGGTACTCCCACGGCATAATCAAGGAAGCCGGCGAGTTCGTCGTAAACATCCCCTCGGCAGATATAATCCGCAAAGTTGACCTGTGCGGGATCATCTCGGGCAGGGATTCGGACAAGTTCGAAAAGGCCGGTCTTACTCCTTTACCTGCATCACATATCTCCGCTCCCCTGATAAAGGAGTGTCCAATAAATATGGAATGCAGATTGGCTGAGATCGTACCCCTAGGTGTCCACGACATGTTTCTTGGGGAAATAGTAGCAACTCATATTAATGAAGACTGCGTTGACGATAGTGGAAAGGTAAACGTGGGGAAGATCGATCCCCTTGCCTACACACCGCCGGACAGGTCCTACAGATCCATGGGAGATGTGTTAGGGAGTTATGGCTTCGCTAGGAAAAAATAGTTTCTGGTTTCTAATTTCTAGTTTCTAGTCACGAAAAGTTTACTATTGCAACACATTTTACGAGTCGAAAAGTAAACTTTTTACTATTAACACACAACTCTAGTACATTAACTATATACTTTAAGTATTGCGTATAACTATTTGTGATATAAGACTTATAATAATAGCCAACTAAAGGTAATTTGGTTACTGCATCTCCCAGTTTTTTTCGCCCTTACTAGAAACTAGAAACCAGAAACTAGAAACTACACAGACTCTTTTTGTACAAAAAGAGTCTGTGTGGGATACGCAAATTCGATACCGGCTGTCTCGAACTGCTTCATGATCTCCAGGTTAATTTGCTGCTGGATGTCCATGTACAGAGCATAATCCCTGTCCAGGACGTAATACACGACCTCGAAATCGAGGGACGAATCGCCGAAACGCTTGAAGTGCGTGCGATCAAATCGCGTCATTTCCAGGGCTTCAACGATCTCCCGTATTATTCCCGGGATAACCTCAACCTGATCTGATGTGGTCTGGTAGGTAACCCCGAGACCGAACACCACCCTTCTCTCCTTCATCCTGCGGTAGTTGCGGACCCTGCTGCCCAGAAGGTCCGTATTGGAAAACACTATCTGCTCCCCGGAAAGACTCGTTACCCTGGTGGTTTTTATGCCCACATGCTGCACTACTCCACTAAGGTCCCCAACTATTATGAAATCCCCCACTTCGAAAGGCCTGTCGAGCACAATGGACAATGAAGCAAACAGGTCTCCCAGAATATTCTGAACCGCCAGCGCCACGGCTATACCGCTTATTCCAAGACCGGCAACCAGCGCCGTAACCTCTATCCCCAGGTTGTTGAGAGCCAGCAGGGCCACGAAGGACCAGAGCACTGCCTTGGCGATCCAGGAGATGGCAGAATAGGCCGCAAGGCTGATTTTTTCAGTTTCGTCTTCCTTTTTGCTCTTTCTGGTGATCAGGTAGACAATAATCCCGTTGCCCCACAGGCCAAACTGCAGGAAAAGGGCAACCGAAGCGAGGCTGCCCAGGAGGAATTCTAATTTCTGTGGAAGGGTGAGGAACAGGGATCCGGCGAAGACGGCGATGACCATCATATTCATCTTCCATGTTCTGCCGATTATCTCTACCGCCAGGTCGTCCAGGTCGGTCTCGGTGGAACTCGAGATAACCTTGAGATACTTGATGAGCAGTCTCCTGGCGGAAATCAGGATAAAGTAGACAAGGATCGCTACGAGCGCCGCCACCAGCCATTTTGGAAGCTGGTTTCCCAGTAGTTTCATCTGCAGTGCTGTCTCGAAATTCAAGTTACACCTCCCGCAATCTTTCCCTGGTTCCGGTTTATTTCATCACAGTTATTTTTATCAGACATCACTCAACAGTCAAGCCGGTTGTGAATACATGCTTTTTGGGAGACCGGAACCACCTTGATCACTTGTCTCCCGTTCCCGTATCCAGGCCCTCCAGCAATTCCTCCAGGATCTGAAGGTTGACCACATCATCCCTGTTGTAAGCGAGGAGTTTTTCCAAGGCTTTATCGTCTCCCATTTCCATATAGCGCTGCCACAAGTACGG
>DAOVVW010000161.1 GCA_030636965.1 Pseudomonadota bacterium
CAACCGATGAGCTTCTCAGAAAGAAGATCAGGAAGATACGTAGAGAAGCTGGTGAATGATATTCACCTGTTTCAAATTTCAAGATTTTTCACCACAGAGTTCACAGAGGACACAGAGGGGGCTTTGGGGTTAAAGAATAAAAACTACAAAAGCCTTTAACGCAGGGGATCGCCCTTCGACAAGCTCAGGACAGGCAGGCCGCTCATCCAGTCGGACCGCAGGTTGCTACTCTTTCCTTTGGGATTACTAGAAACCAGAAATTAGAAACTAGAAACTTGGTTAATTAGATGGCCGCAGCATATTCATTTCTACATCATCGAATCGAGCTACCTTTCCTCCGTGATCCTCTACATAACTCCGGGCAACGGACAGTTCAGAAAAAGGTACCAGCGCCTCTCCCATGGGTCCCATTACATCCCCCCCGAGAACGTAGTGCGCTTCTTTACCGTTAATCCAGTGCCCTTCCGGATGAAACCAGTCAGCCTTGCCCATATCATTAACAAATACTGCCGATATATTTTTAGGCCGGTCCGGCTGGAGGTAGAAGGTGAACATGTCCAGTGTGGAGCAAAATGAGTCAACCTTACCGCTACTGTAGTGGATCTGGCCTTTCGCTCCAGGGAAATCGACGGGTATCATGCCGCATACAGCGCATGAAATGCTCCGGTCAAGTTTGATCGGCTTTATATCGACTGGTTTATCGCTCTTTGAGCATGCTGCCATGAACAGGAGCAGGACCAGAGGTAGTATTCGAATATTAATTTTTCCCATGTCTTAACTGAATATTAAATTACTCTTCCCCCTCCCCTTACGTTCCCCTCCCGCCAGGGGAGGGGATTAGACACCCATACCTCGATACGCCGCTACTCCGTTTCATGTGACTCAGCGCCCTTCGCACAACGCCCTACGCACTCACCCGAAGGGTGTACTCTGTGGTTCAAAAATTACTTTCCGCTGAGCACCTCTGGAGTCCGAGCCACAGAAAAGGTCTCGTTAAGGCCAGCAGTCTTGCCCGCTCCTACCTGGACTTCCTTGACGATATCCTCGAACCCCTCGTGCCATATCCTTACACTATATGTGCCTGGCAGCAGATCCTTTATCTCGAAATTACCGCTTTCGTCCGTGATAGCAACATAAGGATGTCTGGATGAGTAGATGTAAGCCCTCATCCAGGGATGAGCGTCACATTTCACATTGAGAAGTCCCGCAACCCTGTTGGGCTTCGTAATAACCTGGTCCTTATAGGGAAGGGCCAGATTGTATACTGTTCTTCTAACGCCCCCCTTAAGTATCTTTCCAATAGAGGTGTTGTGCAGCAAGGGGTCGCTGTTCTTAATCACATAGTTTGACTTTACATAGGCGATACCAACGAGAGGAGTGAACCTGCACTTCTCATTGTTAATTGTCAGATCGGTTTTGGGTGGGGCTTTTCCTTTCTTCACATTCTCCACTATTACCAACGCGTTCTTAACCTCGCCAGCCGGAGAAACCTCATAGAGGAAAGCTTTCTGGTTTTCCCCGCAGGTATCCTTCTCCTGTTTGGTCTCCAGGGGATTTTCCTTGGCCTTGATCTTTATGTGAATAGACGGGTCAGATACTTTTACTCCGGTCTTGATCTTGCCCTTAATAGTCCCTCCGCTGGTTACCTCCACAACCTCATATTTTGGCTTTCTTTTCGTTGCCGCCTGGGCTGAGGCCGGCAGGATAAGTGCTGCTGCTATTACAAAAATCAGGAACTTTCTCATTTTGACCCCCTTATCATTGAGCATTAGAATATTAGACATTAGAACATTAGACACAAACAAATTACTGGATAATTCTACTGTTCATTGAAAATGCGCTACATACGAATGTTCCAATGCGCCGTTGACGGTCTATTATCGATTATAGCATTGATATTCTCATGCAGTTCGGGTTCGTGGATGTAGTGCCCCACAACCTGCCTTACGATACCCGTTCCGTCGATAAACACCAGCTTCGGGACATAGTAGATCTCGTAGGCCTCCAGGAGATCGCCACGGTTCCCTGCGAACATGGGAAAGATAAAGCCCAACTCCTCCCTGTAGGCCTTGACAAGCTTTTGGTCCTTTGCCATTACGTTGATACCGATTATCCTCAGTTTTTCGCTACCGAATTTCTCGTTCGCCCGCTTGAGCATGGCAATGATCTGCGTGCAATAATGACATGCGTTGTGTGTGAAGTAGATTACTGTAGGCTTGTTAAAGAGTGTACTGATATCCACATTCCGTCCCTCATGATTTAAAAGGACAAAAGACGGTGGGGGCTCTCCGATGGAAACTCCCAGAGCTTCCCCGTACATGAGAGATATCATAACGGCTATAGCAAGGAAAACTTTAAAAACCTTCATCCAGCTAGACCTCGATCCTGACCACTTCGAAGCGTATCCTGTTCCGGAAGTGATGGCCGTAGATCAACGGAATCCCCCCGGCTTCAGCGTGTGTATAGGGAAAGGAGTTCAGGGGCTCTCCCCCCTGGGCCGGCTCCAGGATTAGATCCTTGCCCGAAGATACCTTGAATCTGTTGGGAGACAGGTTGCCGAAAAAGAATTCCCTCATCTCAGGCCTCTTGTTGGCTTCGGAAACGTCCACCGGCACCCAGTTGCCGTCTCCAGCATGAAACCTCACCCAGCAATGGGCACCCGTGCAGTCCCCCTCCATTTCTCCGCTGGTGGTAATGGCTGAGGGATAGGAGAGGGCTATGCCCTGCTCCCACTTTACCGGAACACCTTTGCTGATCATCATTGTCCTGAAAAGAGCATGAAAATCATCGCACTTGCCTGCCTTGTTCCTGAAAGTCCAGACGCTGTTTCCCATCCCGCATCCGGGTATAGTCTTATCGTAGGTCAGGGTTTCAACAAGAGCGTCAAATACTCTCCGCCCAACTTTCACAGGTTCTCTCTCGCTACCCACTACCCTTTTCACGAAAGCAGTAATAGCCCCGTCCGCTTTCTCCCTCCCGGTCAGCACTGAGTGTTTGGATATATCTTCATTTCTGTCCTGAACTGTGCCGATCGTCTTTCTCCGAATTCTGTAGGCTACGGATATGAAACCTCCTGCCTTCAGGTTCTCTGGCCCCACGAAGACCATCTGGTTTCTGAATTTCGGCTCTTCGTTGATGTTGAAGGGAACTGGTGATTCGATAGACAGCCTGGTAATTTCCTGTTCAACATCGCTCTTGGGAAGGGGAATCCAGAACCGGGTCTTTTCTCCGCTCTTTGGAGAACTCAGGATCTGGGTGACATAGCTGATATCGAACACCATAGCCTTTACTTCCAGATCAGAAACTGGCCCTCGCTGATTTGTGATCTCCTTTGAGGCGTATGAAATACCTGGTACGATCTGGCTCGCGAAAGCTGTCCCGGCAGCCGCAGTGGACAATTTCAGGAAGTCTCTCCTGTTCATAGCAGCGCCTCCACAGTTGATTTGAGTTCTTCCTCATCAAAATAAAAATCCGTTTCAAGGCTGATCAAGCCATTCCCGTCAATCAACAAAAGCTTCGGAGAATATTTCATGTAGTAACCCTCGGGCAACCTTTTTTCTTTCACCTTTTCTATATCAATCCCGTACTCCGTCCACAGCACGGCAAGATCCTCCCTCTTGCCGGAAACGAACATCCACCT
Source organism: Pseudomonadota bacterium (assembly GCA_030636965.1). Classification (GTDB taxonomy): domain Bacteria; phylum BMS3Abin14; class BMS3Abin14; order BMS3Abin14; family BMS3Abin14; genus SZUA-178. The sequence continues at coordinate 3,641 of DAOVVW010000161.1, forward strand.
TTTGTCTTTTTGGGCATCGATCTTGTAAAGGTCAAAGTAGTCTTGGCGCCTTTTTTGAGTGTCCATTTCAGGGTCTATGGAGACATGCAGATACCTGATTCCGGTGGGAGAATCTAGAGCCCTGTCAAGGGACGATAAGCGTCCTGTAATAATGGGGCAGCTGACTGAGCAAAATGCGTATGAGAAGGCAAGTAGAACTACCTTTCCCTGAAGGGACGCCAGTGTGACTGTCTGTCCGTCCCAGTTCTGGAGTGAAAAATCAACTACCCTGCTTTGCTGTCCATGAGAGACCCCAGCAAATAGCAGAATCAATAATACCGGCAGCCATCTACTTGCCGAACTGGATGTCAGTCTGAAGAATCTTCCCGGTTTCAATCTTTATTTTCCTCTCCTGGAGTCCGAAACCCTCGTGCCAGGCTTTCAGCATGTAATCACCGGGCAGGAGCCCGTTGATCACGAAGGTACCGTCCTGCCC
>DAOVVW010000087.1 GCA_030636965.1 Pseudomonadota bacterium
AAAAACGATTTTATTATAGCATGTGGGAAGTTTCAGTATATTTCAGCTGTGGTCTGTGGATATTTGAAGAAGGTCAAGGTTCGACACTATTGTGGATGCGTATCTGCGCTCTTAAGGATTCCACTGAAGGAACTGGTCTGAGTCTCCCGGACTCATCCTCAAAAACCCGTCATGAAAGCCATCCTCTATCCCGGGCATAACCTCAATATTTTTGAAAAAAATCGCGGGAGAACCTCTCAGGCCAAGGGATGCGGCTTTTCTTTCGTCAAGACGCACTATGGACACGTCAGCTTTCGTGTTCTCAAGTTTCAGTGCTGCATTGATATTTTTCAGGAGCTCTTTTTCCGTGAGGCAGGATTCGGAAAGGTAACAGTCAATTTTCAGCATCAGCTCAGGGCTATTCCGGCTTGAAGGAAGAGGGGTCCTGATGGAAAGGTTCTCTGCTTATGATTTTTCCGGTAAAGCTGCCGGCCCTGCCCACTGCTTCTTCAAGCGCAGGATCAGCAGCAGAACCATCTGCAATAATCCAGGCACGATCCTGTTTGTATGATACTACCGCTTTAACTACACCTTCGGTCCCTTCCAGGGACCTTCTCACCGCCGCTGAGCAGAGCGCTCACGTCATTCCCTCGACCTCGAGGACAATCTTGACCAGGCCTTCATCAGCACATGGTGCAACTTGGGGAAATGCTGTTATGAATGCTACAAGGATAACTACGATCAGAGATATGTATTTTGACATATATTCTCCTGCTTTGGTTAAGAGGTTATTGCGGCGCGATCCTAGCCGTAAAACAGCAGGGCTATTTTGTTGAAGGAGGCCGCAATCAAAAACACGATCGTTCCTGTCCAGAAGACTGTTCTCGAGATTCTCCGGGCTCTTATGTCCGCGTTACAGGAACACCTTTCGGGCTTCACATAAAGCTTCCAGAACGAAAATGAAAGCATGAGGAAGGCGGCGGCCAGCAGATAGGGCCTGAATGGGTCGAAGAAAGTAAAGTTTCCCAAAAAGCCCACGGAAACCCCGGAAACGAGGAACAACAGTGGCCCCACGCAGCATATAGATGCCAGCACGGATGCCGCCACAGTTCCCATGCTTGTTATGTTCTCGGATTTCATCTGGATACCTGCTCTTATCTGAAGTCTAACGCGGGTGGCGAGGTTGTCAATTTACATAAGTGGTTAGTTGTTGGTTGTTAGTTGATAGTTATAACCAACAACTTGCAACTTACAACTTTCAACTTCATGCGGATACGTAAGAGGTGTTCTTACGCAAAGGAACTTTATGACTAGATTTCACGCTTCGATTTTAAAAAGGAGCGCCACCTGGAAACCTGCCCATCATACGTAGATTTCCTGGGGTAAAAATAAAGCAGATCAGCAAAAGCCAGTAGCGCAAACAGGTATGTATATCGAGCCTCTCCTGACAGAATAGTCAGGATCAGCCCATAAAACGCTATGGACTCGGCCAGAAGCCATATAACTATCCCCATTGAGCGGTGAACCCTCAGGATCAGCCAGGCTCCCCTCTCTTCAGCCGAAGTCCTGTTAAGCTTTTTGATCTGCTCCGGGGGAAAACCCCACCCATCAGGAGTCATCACTCTGGTAAAAAGGTTCTGATCTCTGAGACCCCATCTGATATAGAGCTGCATTCCAAAGATGGCTACACTCAGAGCCAACAGTACCTTGAAGATCGTCCTGACATCATCTCCGGACGGAGGCGCTGAAGAGAAGAGAAACCATGCAAGAAGTGTGAACCCAATGGGAACAGCAGCCAGAAATTTCCAGGCTGCCACCAGCTTTCTGAAGGATTCATCTGGTGAGAAATTAAGCGTCTTCAAGAAAAACCAGATCGTTATCTCTTACTCTGTCTGAAACCTTGATGCCCACCAGGTCTCCGGGCCCCACTTCAACTACCTCCTGGTGGTCCACCTGCATCGACTCGATCTTCTGGGCAAAATCCGTTGTGTGGCCCTTGAACCGGAGGGTGTCGCCTACCTTGAACCCTCCCTTTGTCACCTCAACAGCGGCAACATCCACTTTCCGAAAATAGTCCCTCACGATCCCTACAGCCTGATCTTCTGTGAACTCACTCATTTCCTCACCCCCTGGATTATTGCTGGTTTCTGCTTTGATTGAATATCGGCTGAAAAGAAAAAAGTTTCAACCTTAATTTAGCCAGCCTCAGTCTCTGAAACTCTGGCTCTCAGGTACCCGAGAGCCATCCACATAACGGATGTCAGTCCGACAACTGCGGCACAAAGCATCAGGAGCAGGTTTATTGCAATGCCTCCCTCATGCCTGCTCGGATGCATTGCAATCACAACAAATGGTGGCTCTCCCTTCCACAGCGGCTCGGCTTTATTCACTGTGAAGCGTATTGTGTAAGGCAGCTCTTTTTTAGCGTCAAAGCTGCCAGCCAGCAGGCCCCAGCTGTCTTTTCCGAATATTGGCGAATATTTGGAGACGCGGCTCGAACCCACCCCTGCGACACGTCCACCCTGCCGCACCTCCCAGGAAACATCCAGGCTCCCCCCGCCACCAGCCGGGAAATCCCCCATGATCTTCTCCATCAGCTGCTCATTCTGTATCTTTTTCAGGTGCACCTCGATGAGGAATTTATCGGTCCTGTGAACCGCAAAATCCCTTGTCACGGTGCCTGGATTCTTCAAGCTGAATTCAAATCTCGCAGCCACGAGTTCGATTTTGGGCCAATTGGTACTGAGAAATACCAGGACAGCGCTTGTTATAAGACCGACAAGGGGGTATTTTATGAAAGCCTTATTCATTTTACTCATCCTGTGTGTTGTGTATCCGTTTCAGGCCTGCTAATGGTGTTAAGAGCCATTTACAGAATGGTATAATATATTATGTGAGTTGTTCTGATATTGACAGGGTCGTAAAGAGAAAAATGTTACTTTCACTTTCCTCACAAATTAACTTACTACATTATGGAGGGCAATATCCATGAAGCGTCTACTATTAAAGGTTCCAAGTGCTCTAGCAAGTGCAATGTTGATCGTCATGCTTGCAGTTGTATTCACCGTCCCTCTAACCGGCCTCTCTCACGCCGCTACTGCCAGGGAACTGGAGATAAGTGTGGACGTAGCCCTGGAGAAGTTTTACGAGGAAGTAACGGGCGGCAAAGAATTCATCAGCGAGTCAAAAGGTTACCTCCTCTTTCCCAGGGTGATCAAGGCTGGCCTGGGAATAGGTGGTGAACATGGTGAGGGCGCCCTCAGGGTTGGAGGAAGAACTGTTGATTACTACAGCACCACTGCCGGATCAGTGGGATTTCAGCTTGGTGTACAACAGAAAACTGTACTCGTTGTCTTCATGACAAATAATTCTCTGAAGAAATTCCGCAATAGCTCGGGCTGGAAAGCAGGGATTGACGGTTCAGTAGCCCTGATCAAGGTGGGGGCAGGAGGGTCCGTCGATACCGCAAACATCAAGGCTCCCATTGTCGGGTTTGTCTACGGTCAGAAGGGACTGATGTACAACCTTACCCTGGAGGGGTCGAAGTTTACAAAGCTGAAAAAGGAAAAATAAGAACCAACGAAAAACATCCTGACTAGTTGATAGTAAAAATTTTACGAGAGGGTTACGGCAACAGTCGGAGCTACTCTTTGCTCCAGATCCTGTTCAGGTAATTGTCGCGGCCAGAGCCAAGCCGGTAGAATTTGTATCTGATCGGATTTTTCCGGTAATAGTTCTGATGGTACTCCTCAGCTTCATAAAAAATTGTAGCCGATACTATCTCTGTCAGGATGGGGCTGTTGTATCTTCCTGACTTGTCCAGCCTGTCTCTGGACTCTTCGGCCAGGCGCTTTTGTTCCTCGTTATGGTAGAAGATGGCCGGCCTGTACTGGCTTCCCACATCCACGAACTGCCTGTCCGGTGTGGTAGGATTTATGTTTCTCCAGAAGACGTCCAGTAGCTTATCGTAGGTGATCTTTGCGGTGTCGTATACAACGAGAACAGATTCTGTGTGACCCGTTGTTCCGGCAGACACCTCCTTATAAGTGGGATTTTCCTTATGACCGCCGGTATATCCCACCGTCGTGGATATAACACCATCGAGTTCGTCAAAGGGGTGCTCCATACACCAGAAACAGCCACCCGCAAACGTCGCCTTCTCAAGTTTCCGAGCGTCGGCCATATTCACTATCCCCAGAGTAATTCCAAACACCAGAAAAAAAGTTAAAGTTCGCATAGTCATATCCTAACCACGTATTTCCGAAAATCCACACTCTCATGGGCCAAATGTAAGCCCGGCGGCGCTTTCCTCCTCGACATCGTAAAGTTCAATTTCCAGTTCCTTTACCGACACTTCAATAGAATAACAGGTACTCCCTGAGAGCTCCTCAGCAGACCCGATATATACAGCCCCCTTTTCAATTTTCATACCGAAGAGCACTGTAGCCCACGCAGGATCGCCGGGCTTTTCAAACCTGTTTTCTATAGCGCACCCGGTCACGTGATAAATAACGAGCTCACATCGCGATCGTTTGCCATCGGAGTTGTATTTGTGATCCCTTATAATGCCCCTGCCAGTTTCAAGCTCCAAGCGATCCAGGGGAACCACAACCAACTCCTTGTCCTTTTCATACACAACTTCATCTATCCTGATCCTCGCCTTGTTCGTCAGGATCTCCAGCTCCCTGAAGAGATTCTTTGTAAAATGTTCTCCCTTAAACTCAATGCGGACATACATAATAATCTCCCCTTGTCTGGGCTGAGGTTTTCGTGAAACTACCCGTTTAATCTCGACCTTACCCATTTGGCCGGCAGGAACATGGATACCTTTTTCTGATACTCCTTATATTCGTCACCAAATTCGAGTGCCAGCTTTCTCTCCTCCAATACTGTACCAATCAATATGTATGCTGTCAGGACGACATTCACAACCAGGGTAGCAAGGTCCAGATTCCGGGCGGCCCAGATGATAAAGATCCCACCAGTGTACCAGGGATGTCGGACAACACCCAGTATGCCCGTTGTGTCAATACCGCCTGCTTCGGTAAGGCCCTTACGTGACTCTTTTTCCCTTATCTGACGTATACCAATGAACTGGAGGCCATCGTAATGCTTGGCCCCAGCGTAAAAAAGACCTATGGATGCGATCACAAGAAGCATCCGAAGCGCAACCAGGGAGCCATTCCAGGAAAATACTTCCGGACTCTGCACAGAATTGGAGAATATGAGGATGGGTAACAGTGTGACAACTGAAACGATCACGTATATCAGCCTGTAAAAGCGATACGAATCCCCCAGTCGCCCCTTAAGACATTCTGTAACAGAAACCGAGATCATCGCGCTGTGCAGGAAGCACCAGGCCGTCCACAGGAGGGCTAAGATAAAAATGTCCATAACACAGTTTCCCGGGAAAGGGTAATGAGTCAGACTTCAGAGTTGTTCAATTACTTTCATCCGCACCTGCCGCGCTCTCCCTCTCAACCCTGTCCGGACACGGCTGGGCCTTCATGACATGCCGTTCGTGCAGCGAGCAGTAAATAGCGGTGAAGGTCATGCACGAGCGTGACCCGTCAAGGTCGTCTCTTGCTGTTTCAGCGTACGCACACTTGAAATCGCAGAATGTCATAGGCTTTTACCGGCGAAACAATAAGCTTAATGTCTTATTATTCAGGACCATCACAAACAAAATAT
>DAOVVW010000112.1 GCA_030636965.1 Pseudomonadota bacterium
GACTCCGAAGAGAGAACTGGCGGATGCGGTACTGGTTTCAGCTCGGATAGCAGGCGTCGACAGGATCTTCAGGATTGGTGGAGCTCAGGCTGTGGCAGCCCTGGCCTACGGAACTGAAACTGTACCGAAAGTAGACAAGATAGTAGGGCCGGGTAACATCTATGTGGCAATGGCCAAGAAAATCGTTTTCGGAGCTGTTGATATCGACATGATAGCCGGGCCCAGCGAGATCCTTGTCCTGGCAGACGGGGATGCAGACCCCGTGCTGATAGCAGCTGATCTCCTGTCTCAAGCCGAACATGATCCTCTTGCATATCCGATACTTGTAACGGATGATGCCCGGATTTTGGAAGCTGTTGAATCTGAAATAGAAAAGCAGTTATCTCTTCTCCCGAGGAAGGAAATCGCCGAAAAGTCCGTTCGGGAGAGGGGCTGCCTGATACTGGTTCCGGACATGGATGAAGGTGTCAGGGTAGCAAACGCTATCGCGCCGGAGCATCTGGAGCTTCTGGTGAAGGACCCGGATGCTGTCCTGGAAGATATAAAATGCGCGGGAGCTATTTTCCTGGGCAGCTTCTCCCCGGAGGCCCTGGGAGATTACATGGCAGGACCTAATCATGTGTTGCCCACAGGTGGAACCGCGCGCTTCTCTTCTCCGCTGGGTGTTTACGATTTTATCAAGAGAAGCAGCCTGATAAGGTACGATGAACAAGCTCTGGCCCGCAGGGCCGAGAAGATAGCTCGCTTTGCCAGGATGGAGGGGCTCGAAGCCCACGCCAGAGCTGTTGAGTTGAGGTTCAGGGATAAAGACTGAAAAGAGCTTTGAGCTGTGAGCTCTGGGCTTTGGGCTTCTATATTGTTAAAATTAACTGAAGCTCATTATGCAATGCTCGCAGCCCAATGCTTGTAAGATAGAATCAGACGTTTCATGAAGGAAGGAGATTAACCGATGAGACGGGGAGAGATCCGCAGGGAAACGAAGGAAACCGTGGTTGATCTGGCAATCAGCCTGGACGGTTCCGGGAAATCCAATATTGAGACAGGCATCCCTTTTCTGGATCATATGCTTGAGCTATTTGCCCGCCACGGGCTTTTTGACCTGGATGTGAAGGCTGTTGGCGATCTCGAAGTAGATGCACATCATACTGTCGAGGATGTCGGCATTTGTCTGGGAGCAGCATTGAAAACAGCCCTGGGTGATCTTGTTGGAATAAAGCGTTATGGCTGGGCGATCCTTCCCATGGACGACGCCCTGGCTACCGTATCCCTTGATCTTGGAGGGCGTCCATATCTGGCCTTCTCCATGCCAACTCTGGACGGTGAAATGGGAGGTTTTTCCATGGAACTCCTGCCGGAGTTCTTCCAGGCCTTCTGCAATAACGCTGGAGCCAACATCCACATAAGGGTGGATGCCGGCAGAAACCGTCACCATGTAGCTGAAGCGGTCTTTAAAGCTTTTTCCAAGGCTCTTGACCAGGCGGTCGCCTTCGATCCGCGGGTAGAGGGTGTACCATCAACAAAAGGTAACATAGGGGATAAATGAAAACCGATAACAACGGACCATCCGTAGCTGTGATCGACTACGGCATGGGTAACCTGAGAAGTGTCCAGAAAGGCCTGGAAAAGGTGGGATGCAGCGCGATTGTCTCCAGCGATCCTTCAGTGATAGCCTCATCCGATGGCATTGTGCTCCCCGGCGTGGGTGCCTACAGGGATTGTATGTCCAACCTGACCCAAGCCAAGCTGGTTGACACGGTGCAGGATGCTGTTCGGGAAGGCAAGCCGTTCCTTGGTATATGCCTTGGAATGCAGATCCTCATGTCCATAAGCGAAGAGTTCGGGCTGCACCAGGGGCTGGACCTTGTGCCGGGGCGTGTGGTGAAGTTTCCGCCGAACCGTGACCTCAAGGTGCCGCACATGGGATGGAACAGGGTCTACAGCACAGGGCCCAATCCGTTCTTGAAGGGAATTCCGGATGGCTCTTTCTTCTATTTTGTCCACTCCTACTATGCGGAGCCTGAATCAGAGGATATGGTGGCTACATGGACCGACTACGGACTGAGATTCTGTTCCTCAATAAGCACAGGGAACCTTTTCGCGTGCCAGTTCCACCCCGAAAAAAGCCAGCGGTGGGGACTCAAGCTGCTGGAGAATTTCGGGGAGATCGTAGCTGAATATCAGGAGAGGAACTGAATGCTTGTAATACCCGCCATAGACCTGAAGGATGGAAAATGTGTCCGGCTTTACCAGGGAGAAATGGATAGCGCCAAGATCTACTCTGATTCTCCTGAGGAAATAGCCACAAGATGGGAAAATGAAGGAGCAAAATTGATCCATGTAGTGGACCTGGATGGTGCCGTCGCAGGAGAACCCAGAAACCTGGGGTCGATAGCAAGGATCCTTGAAACCATTGATACACCCATCGAGTTAGGCGGCGGAATCAGATCGAAAGAAATAGTTGAAGACTATCTCCAACTTGGGGTTTCATGTGTGATTATCGGAACAGCTGCATATAAGGATCCCGAGATGACAAGCCGACTCTGTGAGGAGTTCCCCGGGCGGATCGCTGTGGGGATCGACGCAAAGGGTGGTTTTGTGGCTGTCCAGGGATGGCAGGAGGTTACTGAAAAGAGGGCTGTTGACCTTGCCGTACAACTGCAGGACGCAGGCGTTAGTTATATTATCTACACTGATATAGCTCGTGACGGCGCATTGTCGGGACCCAACCTCGAGGCCACTGCCGAGCTGGCCCGGGAAATAAACATCCCGGTTGTGCTTTCCGGCGGGATGCACAGTCACGAAGACATCATAAAAGTTGCTACCCTGGAAGATGACGGGGTAAAAGGTGTAATCCTGGGTCGGTCCCTGTATGAGGGGACAATTGACCTTACCAGGGCCATCGAAGATGTGCAGAAAGAGAATGATGTCCTATGCCTCTGAATGGGGATAGTCTGGCAAAGAGGATAATCCCCAGTCTGGATGTGACTGAGGGAAGGGTTGTGAAGGGGGTGCAGTTCGTAAACCTCGTTGATGCTGGGGATCCTGTAGAAGTGGCTGCTGCATATGATGTGCAGGGTGCGGACGAAGTTACCTTTCTGGATATCACCGCCACTTCGGATCGCAGGGAAATACTCCTGGATGTAGTTAAAAGAACGGCTGAAACTGTTTTCATGCCCCTGACTGTGGGCGGAGGGGTGCGCAATCTCGAAAACATTCGTGAACTGCTCAAGGCTGGTGCTGACAAGGTGAGCATCAATACAGCAGCAGTATCCCGACCTGAATTCGTTCGCGAGGCTTCATTGAGGTTCGGCTCCCAGTGTATAGTTGTCGCGATAGATGCAAAAAGGGTGGAAGGGTCCGGGAAAAAGCTGTCATGGGAAGTCTACACCCATGGAGGAAGGGAGCCGGCTGGAATTGACGCAGTGCAATGGGCGGCCAGGATGGAAGAATATGGTGCGGGGGAGATACTGCTGACCAGCATGGACAGGGACGGCACCAAGGATGGTTACGATCTGGAGCTGACACGTACGATCTCAGATAAATTAACCATTCCTGTGATCGCCTCCGGCGGTGCCGGTACGCTCGAGCATCTGTACGAAGGGCTTACAAGTGGTGGTGCCAGCGCTGTTCTCGCGGCATCCATCTTCCACTTCAAGGAATTCACCGTTGCCCAGGCCAAGGAGTACCTGCAGTCCAGGGGCGTAACTGTCCGTCTGTGACGAAAAGGAGATTAAATTGCCTGTTGACCTCTCAGAATTGAAGTTCGACTCTGACGGGCTGGTACCTGCGATCGTGCAGGATCACAGCGGCTCGGATGTTCTCATGCTGGCCTATATGAATGATGAGGCCATCCAATTGACTCTGGAGACCGGATTCGCCCACTTTTTCTCCCGCAGCAGGCAGAAGATCTGGAAAAAGGGAGAATCTTCAGGGCATGTTCAATCCGTAAAGGAAGTCCTTTACGATTGTGACGCAGATACCCTCCTTATAAAAGTCGACCAGAAGGTAGCCGCTTGCCATACCGGCCGGTACTCGTGTTTCTATCGCGTCCTGGGTGCGACGAGTGCAGGTGACAGGGAAAGGGGCGAGGTTCGCTTTGATCCTGACGATGTTTACGAGGGTGTCCAGGCCAGGGAAATACTTGACAGGCTGTATGGTGTGATCATTGAAAGGAAGACAGCCCCGAAGGATAACTCATATACTTCGCAACTCCTGGTGGGAGGTACAGAGGTAATGGGAAAGAAGATCCTGGAGGAGGGGTTTGAGTTAATAACCGCTGCAAAATCCAATAAACGGGAAAGTGTTATAAAGGAAGCAGCAGACCTTCTTTATCATATCTGGGTAGTGCTTGGCTGGTCGTCTGTTAATCCAGATGAGGTGATGAACGAGATGGTAAGCCGTTTTGGACGTTCCGGGCTAGAGGAAAAGGCATCACGGGATGAGGGGAGCTAGACCATGTCGGATTGCATCTTCTGTAAAATAATTGAGGGGGAAATACCTTCTGAAAAAGTCTACGAAGACGAAGAGATAGTTGCCTTCAAAGACATCGATCCCAGGGCGCCTGTTCACGTTCTTGTCGTTCCAGTAGAGCACATACCGACACTGAACGACATCGAGCCTGCTAAAGACGCCCTCCTTGGCAGGATGGTGCTTGTTGCGACGCGGATCGCCAGGGAAAAAGGTGTGGCCGAATCCGGTTACAGGATTTTGATGAACTGCAACAAGGATGGCGGACAAGAAGTATTTCACCTGCACCTGCATATGATAGGCGGAAGAAATTTAGGGTCCATGGTGCGAAGGGCTTGAATTGTTAAGATTTTTTATATAGACTGTATGGTTTGATAGTGTCGTAACAAGTTCGTTCATGGCTTTTTACTCAGCGGAAAGTGAAAAGTGTCATTTTCACTTTCCTTACAGATCAATAACTTGCTGTGCAAGTCACTGATCTGGGCGCCCTTAAATGGGCGCGTTGATGACTTTTTGCAAAGTCATCAACAGTAGTCATTAGTCCAGAATATCCCACTATGGGAAGGAGGGTTGTTAATGC
>DAOVVW010000277.1 GCA_030636965.1 Pseudomonadota bacterium
GCTACGATGACATCATCGAGAGACGAACACATGCTCGCTCATACAAAAACATGCTCGATAATGGGCTCTCCAGCTAGGTGAGCCAGGGGTTTTCCCGGAAATCTGCTTGATCCGAACCGGGCTGGAATGACGGCAATCACCTTCATGGATTGAATGTTACCTCACGATTCCCCAAGTTCGCGAAACCTTGTTTTCATCAGCTCTCTGGTTATGGGAACCGTTCCCACTTCCCCAACTACCACACCAGCCGCAACATTGGCGAGTATGGCACCTTCCACCATCGACAGTCCAGCTGCCAGGGCAAGAGCTAAAGTAGCAACAACAGTATCACCGGCACCGGTCACATCAAATACCTCCCTGCTCACTGCAGGGATATGCTGAGGCTCCTGTCCCCTGGTGAACAGGGTCATCCCCTGGTCCCCCCTGGTGATAATGAGGTAAGGACAATCAAGGTTGGATATGATCCTGCGACCGGCCTCCTCCAGGTCCTTGATGCTTCCAATAACCATCCCGGCACCCGCTGCGGCTTCAAAGAGGTTTGGAGTAAGAACCGTGACCCCCCTGTACATGGCAAAGTGGTTACTTTTGGGATCCACCGCTATGGGGACACCGGCACCATTGGCCGCCCCGACTACCTGCTTGAGCAGAGTCGGAGTAATAACCCCCTTTGCATAATCAGAAATGACCATGGCTCTGCATTCGGGCAGAAGCGATGTGACCATACCCAGTATTGTATCCTCCATCTCCCTCGTCACAGGAGATGTTACTTCCCTGTCGAAGCGAACCACCTGCTGGCTGTGGGCTATAATCCTTGTCTTTAGGGTCGTGGGGCGCTCACTGTCCAGTATCACTCCCCTTGCCCCGACATTCTGATTCTTGAAGTCACGGACGAGCCATCGGCCCATCTGGTCGTCTCCCGCTATTCCGCAGATCTCCACTGCACCATCGAGAGAGATGATATTATTGGCCACATTGGCTGCCCCGCCAAGGCGCAGTGTCTCCTGCTTGACTCCTACAACCGGTACAGGAGCCTCAGGGGAAACACGGGATACGTCTCCCCAGATGTACTGGTCGATCATGAGATCTCCCACCACGAGGACCTTTTTCCCCTTCATCGCAGAGAGAAACTTTTCTCCGTTAACCATGATCCTGTCCATACAAACCCTTTCAGATATGCCAGTAGATTGAAAAGCTAAAACCTGAAAAACACGCAAATGTTAATTAAACTTATAATTTACATTTATTAGCAAAGTCTTTGCAAGACCTTCGGCAGCAATAACTGCTCAGGAAGCCACTTCCCTGTAAATATCAATAGTACCTTGCATAGACCACTCTAACGTGAAGCCTTCTTCCAGGGACTTTCTCCCTCCGGAAACAAGGTTCTCGGCATAATCTCTGTTTTCGAGTACCCTGCCTATCGCTGAAGCAAGTTCTTCAGGATGACCAGGAGTAGTGAGTATGCCATTCACGCCGTCAATTACCATCTCTCCGATACCACCCACTGGAGTTGAGATGACGGGTGTTCCGGCTGCCCACGCCTGAGGTATGACCTGGGGAGCGCCTTCAAAATTTCGAGAGGCCAGGACCATAACATCGGAGCAGCTCATTAACTCAGGAATGTCATCCCTGAAACCGGCAAACACAACGTTTTCAGTCATTGCAACGTCCTCAGCAATCCTCTCCAGCCTTAACTTTTCAACACCATCTCCTACCAAGAGCAGAGTTAGATCCGGGTACGTACTTTTCAGCAGTGAACAAGCTCGAATAAGATCTTCCTGTCCCTTCCATGTACGGAGGATCGCCACACACAGGACAATGCGTCGGCCCTCAAGATCCAGTTTTTCCTTTGTCCTTTCTGGTGATTCCTTTATTGAGAACTCATCTACATCCACACCAAGTGGTATTGATGAAACTCTATCCGGCCTGCAGCCTGCTCCCTCGATAAGCTGCTCTCTTATAATCTCCCCCCTGGTTATGAGCCTGTCGGTCAGCCTGTTGTACAGGAACGTGACTGCCCAGATCTTCTTCGGTTCAACGCTGTTGTGTCTAGTCCTGACAATCGGGATGCCCAGAACCCTGGCTGCCGACCCGAATATCCAGTGGTCCTGGGCGCTATGGCAGTGTACAACATGGGGACGGTATCTAAGAAGCAGGAGGAGAGCTTTAGCCACTGTAAAGGGTGCTAGAGCTGCCTTCCTCATGCCTGGCACACTTCTGAAGGGGACATTCTCGTTCATACATCTTTCGGCGATCCTGCTTCCCGGCTGGCAGGCAATAACTACATCATGACCTTTCTTAAGCAGGTACTTCGCCTCCCTGACAGTGCCGATCTCCTGACCGCCAAACTCCATCTGGGACTCCGTATGTATAATCCTCAATTTCATTGCGAAACACGAACCAGGTAGTAGTTATCCCTCGGCAGTTTTCTGAAGAGGTCACCGTTTCGTATGGATTCTTTCAGGTTTACATTTATTCCACGTGAATAGTTATATGCTTCAGCAACAACCTCGTCCGTCGCCTTCAGACCATCAAATTCCTTATCGCTGATTATTCGGTGGGTTTCATCCCTTGTATCATTTTCTGCCATTAGAACATTTCGATTTCCAAAAAAATACATAAGGCCCGAAAAAAGATCTCTTCGCATGATGACAGAATAATTCACCCTGGAGTCCTCTGGAAGACGGTAGGTCTCTTCAGCCAGCTCTATCATCGGTGTTCTCTTCAGAGTTCCCAGAAAAACAAGGGTTGAATAAGTGTATGTAAACAC
>DAOVVW010000266.1 GCA_030636965.1 Pseudomonadota bacterium
GGAGGACCAGGTGGTGAACTTCCTGAATTCTTGGTGTGCTGCCCTCATCAACTGCAAGGCAAAAGTCGCATTGTTTTGTCATCTGGCTGTCAGGGGTGCCGGCAAGACCCACGGTGAGCATGGACATGGCATTGGCCTTTTCCAGTGCCTTCAGAATATTCAGTGATGCTCCGCTGGTGGAAATGGCGATGAAAGCATCATTTTCACTCCCCAGTGCTTCAACCTGCTTGCTGAATATCAGCTCGTAGGAGTAATCGTTGGAGATGGATGTCAGAACAGAGGTATCGGTAGTAAGCGCGAGGACTGGCAGGGGCCGTCTCTCCATGAGAAACCGGTTAACCATCTCCGCGGCGAAATGCTGGGCGTCGGCCGCACTGCCCCCGTTTCCCGCCACAAGGATCTTGCCTCCGTTTTGGATAACTTTGGCAAGACTCTTCGTTATCTGGAGGATCTGACCCGAGGCCTGCTGACAGAACGATTCCTGTAATCTGGCGCTCTCAGCGGCCCTCTGTTTTATTAAGTCTTCAAGATTTTTCATTGGTTCAGTTTCAAGTTTCAAGTTTCAAGTTTCAAGTAATGTAACATCAAGGTGCTCTTTGTTGAAACATGAAACATTAAACCTGAAACCAGCTCTCCTGATTATTCATTCGCCAACTGAAACGCAAGCCCCTCCAGGTCGATGGCGAAATCCACATTTTTCAGGATGGTTCCTGGAGGCACCCGCAGTGTTGCTGGCGTGAAATTAAGAATTCCTTTGACTCCGGCATCGATAAGCTGGTGTGCTACTTTAACGGCATTTTCCGGGTTAACGGCTATTATCCCGATCTTTATCCCTAATTCAGGCACAACACGCTGCATCTGATCCATGGAAAAGAGGGGAATATCCTTGAAAGATCCCATCTCCACGAGTATGGGGTCTTGCTCGAAGATCGCTCCGATCTCAAATCCACGCGCAGCCAGAGAATCTGTGCCCAGAAGGGCGAAACCGAGGTTGCCGGCGCCCACAAGGGCGCAATTCCAGGACCTGTCGATACCGAGAGCCTTCTTGATATCTTCCTGCAGGTTTTCCACGTAATATCCCACACCCCTAACGCCGAACTCTCCGAAGTAGGCGAAGTCTTTCCTGATCTGGGCAGGATTAGTTCCACACTTTCGGGCTATGTCCGAGGAGGAGACTATTTTTTTGCCGGACTTCTTGACGTCCTCCAGGCACCTGTCGTAGAGTGACAGCCTTCTTATCGTTGCCTCTGGTATCTTGATCCTGCTGACCTTTCTAAATGCCATTTTTCACCTGCCTTGTAAGTGAAATCGCAGTTTCCACATCCCCGTTTATCGTTTCCAGTATCTTCACCGTATAGTCGTAGTTATGCGCCGGTATACTAGCTCTGACAAAATCCAGATTCCTCCGGCTTTTTTCCAGGAGATTGCGTGCGCCCTCCTCTTGTTCTGAACCTGTCGAAGAGGAGAGGGTGGTCTCTGTTCGTTCCAGTTTGCCCGAGACCTCCTTCAGGACCCTTTCGATATCCTGCTTCCAGGTGCTGACCATGTTGCCCCGGCCTGATTCGTGGCAAGGATCACAGGCTCTTGCAGAGGCCTTCATACCGGGCGCTGAACTTTCCATGACGTCACCGGAAAAGTCCGACGATGGTTGATGACAGGCTATGCATTCCACACCTGCAAGATACATTGGAGATGGATCCCCTTCAACATCCTCGGCTCCAGTTCCTTTGTAGAGAGAAAGGATATCTCCGTGCCTGTCCCTGTGGCAGTACCCGCAGCCGTCGGCGAAGGCTATCCGCGTTTCGGGTAAGCTGTGTCGGATAATGCTGTGACAATCCGCGCACTCTACCTTGTGATCCGTTACGTGCCGGCGATGGAGACTCTCCACCGGCTCTGACACAGTCACCGTCCCGGTACTGCGATGGCACGATGTGCATTTATCCAGGATCACGTCACCGGTTCCCTGGACGATATCGATATGGCAGAATCGGCAGTCAATATCCTTTTCAATGAATACAGTATGATCAATAGCTCCGCCGGCGTATTCAACCGACCTGGTGGGTACGTCGTGGCAGAGAGTACACTGCGCAGTTGGGGGATTGTCCTGAAATCCCTTGAAGTGGCAGATGAAACAGGCACTCTGGGCGACTGTAATGTGGTCACCCATAGCCACATGGGCGTGACAGGTTGTACACTTTATGATCTTCCCCCGCCTGAGCTGCTGCATGTGGGGTTTGTGATCGAAGAGGATTCCGTTTCCGTAGGATACCTGCCCTTCAAGGAGTCTGGTGGAATGACATTCCTGTTGAAGACAGGATGAATCCAGGACTTCGGCCCGCGTCCTCTCTCCGTAAGTACGCGTAAAATAACTGCCCAGCTGGACCATGGCACTGAACCTGGGCATCAGGTAGCCGTCTTCCGCAGGCTGGCTGTGACAATCGATGCAGGGAACATTGTTGTGGGCCGATTCCTTCCAATCTTTGTAGTAATGCCGCATGACGTGGCAGGTATTACCACAGAAAACAGCTGTTTCTGTAACTTCCAGGGTGGCCCATACGGAAAAAAACAGGAGAGCCATTACTATGAGAAGTACTTCATAGAAGCGAAGCTTCTTTAAAAACATTACCCCCCTTTCCACCATATCGATCCCCTCTCAGGGCACTGTAATAAAATAAAGCCCGGCAATGGAGACTCGGTCGTGGTGTCCTTGTGAATAACCCCTGTCTTTGAGAAGATTAGCACAGGTAGGCTGTTATGTCAATTAACATGCGGTTTTAGTGCATTCCAGTTAGCATGAAAATAGCCTCTTGGCCGAGTATGCGGCTCTTGGCTGTCACAAGGTATCAGTGGATATCC
>DAOVVW010000261.1 GCA_030636965.1 Pseudomonadota bacterium
GCCATTGGCTCGCTTTCAGCTACTTCCCCTGAAAAGCCCCTGTCAGCAAGGACCTTTTTGATCTTCTTCATCTTGACAGGGTCGTAAAAAGTTCATCCATGACTTTTTACTCCAAGCTTTTTCGTCAAGGTCTGCGCCGCCTGCCATATATCTCCCGCCCCCAGGGTGATAACGAAATCACCGGGAGCTGTCACCGCAAGAGCAGCATCAACTGCCTCTTCCTTGCTCCCCACGTACCTGGTGCTGTGGTGACCATGCTTCACAATAGTTTCAGCCACATCCCGGCCCGTGAGGCCCTCTATGACATCTTCTCCAGCCGCGTATATATCGCACACGAGAACTTCATCGGCATTGTGAAAAGCCGTTCCGAATTCATTGAGCAGATCACGGGTCCTCGAGTATCTATGGGGCTGGAATATTGCTATTACCCTGCCTTTCCATCCCTCCCTGGCCGCAGCCAGAGTGCCCCTGACCTCGGTGGGATGGTGACCGTAGTCATCGTAGCCGCTTATTCCCCCAGCCTCGCCGATCAACTGAACCCGACGCTGTAACCCACCGAACCCGGCAAGAGCCGTGGAAATCTCTTTGAATGGAATATCCAGCTCAAGGCCAACTGCGATGGCTGCCAGAGAGTTATACACGTTGTATTGTCCGGGCACGTTCAGCGTTACCTCTCCCAGTTCATTACCCCGGGAATACGCCCTGTAGGAACTGGCAAATCCTGAATACGTCACATCGTCTGCCATAATTGTCGCCTGGGTTGTGAGACCGTAAGTCACGTATGGTCTTTCAAGCTCCGCAAGGAGTCCCGCCACCTCTTCGTCATCCAGGCACAGTACCGCCTTGCCGTAGAAGGGGACCTTGTCCAGAAACAGTCTGAATGCTTTTTTCAACTCCTCGAAAGTCCCGAAGTAGTCCATATGTTCATTGTCAATGTTCGTCACTACCGCGATGGTGGGAGAAAGATAGAGAAAGGAGCCGTCGCTTTCATCGGCCTCCGCCACAAGGTAGTCTCCCTCTCCGAGCCTGGCGTTTGTTCCCAGGATGTCGAGCTTTCCCCCAATGATTATCGTTGGGTCCACCTGGGCCTGGGCCATTATGGTCGCGATCATTGACGTAGTAGTCGTCTTGCCATGAGATCCAGCCACAGCGATGCCGTATTTCATCCTCATCAGTTCGTTCAACATGATTGCCCGGGGTATCACCGGTATCCCGTTTAGCCTCGCGGCAACTATCTCCGGATTATCGGGACGTACAGCAGACGAAATAATAACTACATCGGCCCCCTCGATATTTCCGGGATCGTGTCCCTTGTAGATCTCTCCTCCGAGTTCACCGAGCCGGTCGGTTGTATCGCTCTTTACCAGATCCGATCCGCTTATCCTGTACCCCAGGTTAAGAAGCACTTCGGCAATCCCGGACATCCCTATGCCGCCGATACCGACAAAATGAAGGTGCCCCGTTTTCCTCAGCTTGATCACGAAGCAGTTCCTCCTGACATTCGTTTAATTTCCTCACTCACTATCAATCCGGCAGCATCACGTGTACCTGCTTTTAGTGCATTTTCAGCCATCCGCAGCAGCTCCACCGGGGACCTTATGAGGTTCTCTAGTGTGTCGATGAGAATTTCAGGCACAAGCTCATCAGGTTCGATAAGCACGGCGCCACCCTTCTTTACCAACCACATGGCATTATCTCTTTGATGACCCCCGGCAGCATGAGGGTAGGGAACCAGAACGGAGGGCAAGCCCGCAGCGGCAAATTCCGATACAGCCATGGCACCTGCCCGGGAGAGGCACAGGTCCGCCTCCTGATAGTACTCCCCCATGCGCTCCATGAAGGGGACAACTTCGACTTGAACTCCCTCTTCCCTGTAGTGAGCCGTTATTTTTTCGCTGTGTGCCGACCCGGTCTGATGTATCACTCTCAATCCCGGGAGTTTCCTCAACAACTCAGGCACTACCTTCATGGAAACATCATTCAGCTGTACCGCTCCCTGGCTGCCGCCCAGAATAAGAATTGTTTTTCCGTCACCAGTGTCAGCACGGGTACTTCCGGTTTCTGTCAGCGCGCTTTTCCTGATGGGATTACCGATCAAAACAGCTTTTCCGGACGGGAAAACGCCCTCAGCCGTTGGAAGACCCAGGTATATTCTGGGTACAAACCTTGCCAGGAACCTGTTTGCCCTTCCGGGTGTTACATTCTGTTCCATGATGCTCCGCTGTATCCTCAACAAAGCAGCGGCAACCACCCCTGGCACTGATCCATAACCGCCGGTTCCCACCACAAGGTCAGGGGAAATACGGCGCAGAGCCCCCGCAGCCTTTATTACGCCTATAGCGAGAGACAGGCTTCGAAAAACACCGCCCAGCAGGCCGGCACCCATCACACCTCCCACAGGAAAAGTGATAAGCTCAAAACCCAGCGAGGGGATGATCTTCACCTCAATCCCTCTGTCGGCTCCCATGAAAACAATTCCGGAACTCGCGTCCTCCCTCAGGAAAGCGTCGGCCAGGGCCACTCCCGGAAAGAGATGGCCTCCTGTTCCGCCTCCGGCTATCACGACCTTCACTCAGTCCTCCCCGCCCAGGAGACATTGAGCACTATTCCTGCCGCGGCCATGCTGGCGATCAGCGATGAGCCTCCGTAGCTGACAAAGGGCAGCGGCATCCCTTTTGTTGGTAGGAGCCCCAACGCCACCATGCAGTTGATCAGGGCCTGGAGGCCTATCATTATGGTGAGCCCCGCAGCAAGGAGGGTTCCAAAGGGATCGGGGGCTTTACTGGCAGCCTTCATCCCCTGTACCAGGAAGACGGCAAATAATGAAAGTGTGATCGCCACACCTATGAAACCCAGTTCCTCACCGACTACCGCAAGGATGAAATCCGTATGTGATTCAGGGAGGAAGAA
>DAOVVW010000121.1 GCA_030636965.1 Pseudomonadota bacterium
GCAGTGTTACATCAGTAGCCCCTGTACCCATCGAAAATATTGAAGCGTCCATTGAGGCAGCTTTATCTGATCCTCCCGGTATAGGCGCTGTAAAGATCGGCATGCTTTTCAACGAGGAGATCGTTAGGGCGGTTTCTGCGATGATATCGACCGTTGCCAAAGAAGGTATCCCGGTCGTTCTGGACCCGGTGATGAGATCAACAGCCGGTTCGGCACTGATCCAGGAGAATGGCATGAGAGCCCTCCTGGAGAGTCTTTTAACGTCCGTCACCCTCGTAACCCCCAATCTGGATGAACTGGAGGCCCTCGCACAGACAGCCGGTTACACCGGCAGCAGTCTCGAGGACAAGGTTAACGTGCTCCTCAGTAAGGGCCCCGGGGCCGTTCTTGTTACGGATGGTGAAGGGGATGGCAAAGATTGTGAGGATATCCTTTACCATGGGACTGAGAAAAATGTATTCAGACACCCGAGGGTATCCGGTTCCACACCCAGAGGTACCGGTTGTGCCCTCTCTACCGCTATAGCTGTAAACCTTGCATATGAAAAACCCATCGCGGAAGCTGTGGGGGCAGGAATAGATTTTACTATATCCCTGATTGAAAACTCGAAAATGGTGGGGAATCAGCGGTTGTTATTTCCTGCTTACAGCAGGAAATAACGTCCAAGGTTCCACGTTTAACGTTCAACGTGGAAACAAAATCTCTTTTTCAAGCTATTCAATCAACTTTGAACGTTGAACTTTGAACGTTGAACCAGATAATTTATAAAACATTGCATATTTTATAACCCTATAATACCCTTATTCTTTCTACTGTTGACTGTTCACCGGGTCTTTGAGATATTATCGCCCGGTATCGGAACAGTAAGATCATACGAAGGGAGGACTTTGGATTGGGAAGCGTAGTCAAAAAACGCCGAAAAAAGATGAGAAAACACAAGCATAAAAAGCTACTAGCCCGTAATCGGCACAAGAGGAAGTAGTTTTGTCAAAGATGATCGGTGTCATCGGTTCTGGTGACCCGTCAATGAACAACCACAGTGACGCATACGAAGTAGGCAGAATGATCGCCGAAGTAGGTGCCAGTCTGGTATGTGGGGGTCTTTCTGGAATAATGGAGGCGGCCTCAAGGGGAGCATATGAACTGGGCGGTACGACTATCGGCATACTGCCGGGAGATGACAGACATCAGGCGAATCCCTATATATCCATTCCTATTCCCTCAGGGATGGGTGTCGGGCGCAATGTCCTCATTGTAAGGAGTTCTGATGCCCTCATTGCACTTCCAGGTGGAAGCGGTACACTGTCTGAGATAGCACTTTCACTTAACATTGGAAAACCGGTGATCGATCTGGGAGGATGGGGGATCGAGGGCACAATTTCGGCAAGTAATCCGGAAGAAGCTGTCGAATTGGCCCTGTCGGGACTCTGACAGAGTCGATCTTCATTTTACACTGGCGAAAAAATATGGAAGAAACCGGAAAAGTCTTCATAAAGACATTCGGATGTCAGATGAACGTTTACGACTCCGAGAAAATAATGGCATATCTGGATGACAGGTATATCGAAGCTGCTTCAGAGGATGAGGCAGATCTTATACTGCTTAACACCTGTTCCGTCCGTGGCAAGGCTGAGCAGAAGGTATTCAGTATGATAGGACGCTTTAAGCCCCTCAAGGACCTGAATCCGGAACTCATTATTGCCGTTGGCGGTTGTGTCGCTCAACAGGAAGGGCAGGGCATTCTGGATCGTTCTCCCCTAGTTGATCTGGTATTCGGCACCCATAATATTGAGGATCTGCCTGATCTCCTGGATGAACGCATACGCAAGGGGAAGAGAGTATGCAGAATCATAGAAGAATCAGATAAAGTCACATCGGCCCAAGCACCGTCACGTGCTGTGGTCTCCAAACCTGCAAGGCTGGTAACGATCATGAAGGGATGTGATAATTTCTGTGCTTACTGTATTGTTCCCTTCGTCAGGGGCAGAGAGATCAGCAGGCCTTCTGTTGAGATCATCAGTGAGGTAGAGTCTCTGGTAGAAAACGGTGCACTTGAAATAACCCTGCTGGGGCAGAACGTAAATTCCTACAGGGATCCTGAGTCAGGAGATGATTTTATAGACCTGCTCGAAAAAGTGGACTCTATCCACGGGTTGTCGCGGCTGAGATTTGTAACTTCGCATCCAAAAGATTTCTCAGTGGAGTTGATCAACGCCATGGCTTCACTGGAAACGGTCTGCGAACACATACACCTGCCCTTACAGGCGGCATCGGACAGGGTGCTTGGAGGTATGAAGAGAAGCTATACTTTAAATGAATACCGGTCGAAAGTAGCGGCCCTCAGAGACGCCATACCGGATGTGGAGCTCACTTCCGACATTATTGTAGGTTTCCCGGGTGAGAAGAGGAGTGATTTCGACAAGACTATGTCTTTCCTGACTGAAATCAGGTATCAGAACGTATTTTCCTTCAGGTTCTCACCGCGTCCCGGTACAGCCGCATCCCGGCTTGAGGATAGCGTTCCAGAGAGGGTTAAAAAGGGATGGCTGCCAGAGCTGCAGCATCTGCAGAGCGAGATAACCGCATGGAAACATGAAGATCTGCTTGGGAGTACGCTTGAAGTGCTCGTAGAGGGCACCGGCAAGAAGGAGAACGGAATGCTGGAAGGCAGGACCAGGAACAATTTCATAGTCCACTTCCCCGGCAGTGAAGATATGATCGGCAGTCTCACGAATGTAAAAGTAAATCGATCAGGGAAGATCCACCTCGAAAGTGAGGTTGTTAAGTGAATGAGAATGAGTTCATAGAAGTTTCAGTTCACGGTTTGACCGTGGATCCTAGCAACAACAATCCAATTGTCCTGCTAAGGGAGATAGACGGAGACAGGGTAGTCCCCATCTGGATAGGTCTGTTCGAAGCAAATGCTATAGCAATGAGCCTTTCAGGGATGGAGCCGCCGCGCCCGATGACTCACGATATTCTGCATTCGGTTATTTCCGAGGCGGGCTTTACCGTTGATCGGATAGAGATAACGGAAATCAAGGACAACACATATTATGCAAAGGTCTACCTTCTATCAGGTGAAGAGCACATCGAGCTTGATTCACGACCCTCTGATGCAATAGCCCTGTCTGTAAGGGCGAAGAACAAGATCTTTATGAGCAATGCAGTCCTGGATCAATCATCCGTTGATATCTCTGTAATACAGGATGCCGGGGACTCCGAGGATAAGTGGACGGAGCTTCTCAAGGAACTGGACCCGGAGGATTATAGTAAGTATAAAATGTAGTGTTAAGAGCAGTTCCATGTTCCAGGTTCCAAGTTCCAGGTTCGATAGAATATGAGGCGATAATCAACACTTGGAACATGGAAGTTGGAACTTGAAAATGGCCGGGCCTGACTTTCAGCCCAAAACGAAAGGTAGCCCTTCCGACAAATGCAGAACCCCAAGCAGGAAATCGGAATATCGAGCCCGGCGAAATTATGGCTTCCTCCCGCAGGTATTGCACTCCTGATACTGGGACTTTCATCCATCCCGGGTAAGACCTTTCCTGCACACCCGGATTTTCTAAACAGCGTCGTTCACTTCGGCGAATTTTCGGTATTTAGTTACCTGGTTGCCAGAGCCTTCTATCTTTCCTCTACAACTAATAATATAGCCAATCTATTAATGACCTGTTTCTTTATTAGTGTGATTTTCGGAACAGCAACCGAGATTTTTCAGTTTGCCATCCCTCACAGACTTTTCGATCCGGTGGACATTCTCATAGACTCTCTGGGCGCTTTGGCAGGTTTATTGGTCTTCTGGGGTTGGGTTAAGGTACCCGATGCATGATGTCTTTTAACCTGAATTGATAAAATGGCGAGAAACGTCAGCGACATAACGGAAGTTCACGATCTGGGGAAACTGGCTGATACCCTTCTTTCAAATGTAATGGGGATGGCCGATGGCGTGTCGGGGATCTTCTGGATCCTGGATCACAACCAGCAATTCAGAGCCATCGCCACAAAGGGTAGAATCAGTTCAGCAGCCCCAATTGACCCGGGAGATGTCTTTCACAGGTATGAGGAGATATCCAGGGGTACACCTTTTTTCGAGCAGAGGGATGGAAAGGTCCTTTTAGACAGCTTCTTTCTCCCGGTCCTGTATCATGACATGATCCTGGGGCTTATCCATATGAAGTTGAAAACCTCAGCAGGCAGACAACTGGCTGATATGGACATGCAGGGCATAAAAATAGTAACCGAGGATTTTTCCCCCTTCCTCCACAATGCTCTTACACTGGACTGGATTCGCTCAAACCCCCTTAGAGACCTTGACTCTGATACGTATAACGAAGCGTTCATTCTTGATTTTCTTCATCGACAGATAACTATGTCCGGAAGATATGGCAGGAGACTCGGCCTTGTTAATATGGAGTTTGCCGGAGCCGAAACTTTTCAGAAAGAGCAGAGTTATCGCTTGACCCAGGGACTCCTTCGCGACATAGCCGAAACCCTGAAGGGACTGTTAAGAGATTACGACATAATATCCCACGTGGGTAATTTTCGTTTTCTATTGGGGCTTCCGGATACCGACAATCTGGGATGTCGGATCACCGTTGAAAGGATCAGGAATGGTTTTGAAAAGCTGGAGTATCTGGGAGAAAGATTTGAACGTTACGGTCTTACACCTCATTATGGAATTGCATGTTTCCCGGAAGACGGTGAGGAAGTAGACACTCTCCTAATGAAGAGTCTCGAGAAGGCAAAATTCAGCCGTCAGGACCCTTTCAACAGTTTTGACTGGGGACCAATGAAATTCTGGGAAATGGTTGAGATGGCCACAGGAGACAGCTGGAAAACGGATTTTAGTGAA
>DAOVVW010000120.1 GCA_030636965.1 Pseudomonadota bacterium
TTAAACCACGTTGGACTTTGGACGTTGGTCGTTGGACCCTGGCCATAGGCCAGCCGGACTCCACGCTTAAGCGTGGCCAGGGAGGGGAACATAAGGGGAGGGGGCAATATTTGATGGTTAATTGTTTGCTAGAAACTAGCCTGTCCAGAGCATTAATTGGTGAGTCGAAGGGAAACCAGAAACTCCAGCCGAAGGCAGGCCTGTATGATGACTTCGCAAGAAGTCATCAACGCGCCCATTGAGGGGCGCCCAAATCAATGACTTGCACCGCAAGTTGTTGATTTGTGAGGAAAGTGAAAATGACACTTTTCGCTTTCCGCGGAGTAAAAAGCCACGGATGGACTTTTTACGACCATATGGAATATTAACCACCAACTAATTTGAAGATGAATCAAAAAAAGAATTCCGTGATCCTTGTGCTTTGCTTCGCTGCCCTGGCAGTCATTATGATTGCCCCACTTGTCGGGATGAGACTGACACCTTTGGGGGCTGTCCTTGATCTTGCCGGGTCGGGGAGGGAAGGGGAGATCTTCTGGAAATTAAGGGTGCCAAGAGTCGCTGTTTCCTTCCTTGCCGGAGCGGCGCTGGCTATTAGTGGAATGGTCTTTCAGGCCATATTCAGAAACTCGCTCGCAACCCCGTTTACCCTGGGAGTGTCATCAGGTGCGGCCCTGGGTGCTGCGGCATATATACGCTTTGGCCTCCCGGTGGCAGTGTTCGGTATCCCCGGGACAAGTGTGTCGGCCTTCGGGGGAGCTCTAATGTCGATTCTTCTTGTCTATGGAATAACAAGAGCCAGGAAGGGGTTTTCAATAGGTACAATGCTTCTTGCGGGTGTGGCTGTAAGCTTCTTTTTTTCCAGCCTGAACCTCTTCACCCAGTACATCAGTGATTTTACTCAGACCTTCAGGATAATACGATGGCTGATGGGGGGCCTGGAAGTGACTGGATTTGCTTCCGTCTGGAGAATCCTCCCCTTTGTCGCTATCGGTGCTGCCTGCGTACTGTACCTGACAAACGAACTGAATCTGTTCACTACCGGAGAGGAGATAGCCTCCAGCAGGGGTGTGGACGTAGTGAAGGTAAGGCGCATCCTGTTTTTTGCTGCGTCCCTTATGGTGGGAGGTGTTGTAGCGGTCTGCGGCCCGATAGGTTTCGTGGGGATGATGTCACCCCACATATGTAGAATTTTCGTCGGTCCGGACCACCGTTACCTGACTCCGGCAACAATCCTCTTTGGGGGTATATTCCTGACGTTGTGCGACACTCTTGCGCGCACAGTCATAGCGCCTGCCGAAATTCCTGTGGGCGTGATCACTGCCCTGTTGGGGGGGCCGTTCTTCATCTGGCTGCTGCTGGGAGGGTCCAGTGAAAGGACTATGATCTAGCTCGTTCAAGGTTCAACGTTTAACGTTCAACGTTGTTGTAAGGCATTTATAGGAGTTAGATGAAATTCTCAGATTTAAAGAAATATTTCGTTCATTGATGTTGAACGTTGAACATTGAACATTAAACGTTGAACGACGAATCAATCAATTTCAATCTTGAACTTCTCAATATTCCCCGAGTTGATGGTAAGCAGGTAGGGCTGCTGGACAATATCGCCGTCCTTGTCAGTTGTGAGATCTCCTTCGGCAGAGGGGAATTCCGACAGCTCATTGATGTATTTTATGAGCGATATCCTGTCCCCGGCGCTGCCGCTCTCAATTGCAGACCGGATAATAAGCGCCGCATCGTATGCCTGGGCCGCTAGAGGCTGTGGATCTTCGCCGAAGCTGAGCCAGTAGATCTGTATGAAGTTCCTGACAGTCTCGTTCCTGATATTCGGAAAGAAACTGCCGGTGAAAAGGGCCCCTTCAACATAGTGTTCCCCTAATTCAACGACCCAGGGGCTGTTCCAACCGTCAGCTCCCAGGATCAGCGCTTCTGTAACATCGTAAAATGCCAGTTGCGGTGCCAGCAGGCCAACAGTCTGAAAATCGGCCGGAATAAAGAGCGCGTCGAAATCGATTATCGGGTCCAGCTCGATCTTCTGACCTGCTTCCTTAAGGATCAGTTGATCTTCCGTCAGTGGCCTGTTGAGTCCTGCTATGGTACGTATCTGCGGGCCGAAATCCGTTTCGCTGGCAGGAAAGCTCTCTGCTGCGACTACAATTGCGCCCTTCTTGTCCAGTTCATCCCAGAAAAGGTTCATCAGTCCCCTGCCGTAGGCGTTATCCGGATAAAGAAAGGCGAAACGGTTCATGGCAAGGCGGCTGTGAACAAGCTCGACGAGTGTTTTTACCTGCTGAGCATCGGTAATGCTTCGTCTGAAGATATTGTCTCCCATCTCTGGGATGGAGGGATCCGCTGAAAGGGATATCAGGGGAGTTCCTGATTCTACCGCTGCCTCGACAGCCGCCCTTGAAGTCCTTGAAAAAAGAGGGCCGATTATAGCAAGGACCTGCTCCGTTTCCGAAAGATCCCGAACAGCCTGTGAAGCTTTCAATGGATCTGCGCCCGAATCCTTTACAACCAGATTGATGGCCAGTTCGGAGTTAGTGTCTGAGAGGGGCGAAAGAATTCCAAAAGCTGCCTGTATCCCCTGCAGGGCTTTTTCCCCGTATACTGAAAATCGGCCGGTTAGTGGCAGAATAACGCCTACAGTATTACTCTTTACAAGAAGCCTGCTTTTTAGCAGGACAAAGGCGGTGTCAATACGATTCCGGGAAACCTGATCAGGATAGTCGATTAAAAGGCCCATCAGTTCATTCATGGCCTCGTCATAAGATTCTCTGGCAATTGTCCTTTCGACACTGGTCATGGCCACTACCCCGAGGGGAGAGCTTCCGTCAGAGTTTGCAAGTATCTCCTCCAGTTCTCCGTCCTTGAGGGTTTCGGCGGCTTCGATGATAACCAGGCGGGCTTTTTCGCGGATAATACCAGTTTCGGCCCAGCGATAAGCCTCAATGGCCGTCCATACGGCCTCGACGCGATTTCTCATTTTTATATAATTTTGTGATTTAAGTCTGAGGGCCTCGAATTTCTCCTCAGGTAGGGGATTCAGTGACATAATGCTTTCCAGGGCCTCATTGCTGTTTCTGTATTTGCCCTGGTCCGAGAGGATCGTTCCAAGCTCAATGAAGGCTCTTTTCCTGAGCGGACTTGTTGGAAATTTGTGAAGCAGGTTCCTAAGGGTTGAAATAGCCTTTTTCCCGTTGCCGAGGTGCATTTGGATACGGGACAATTCCAGGAGGGCATCGTCTGCATATGGGCTTTCAGGATGCATCCGCCCGAACGCTCTGAGCATTTGGGATGCCTGTTTAGCCTTTCCCTCTTCCCTGAATAGCCTCACTGCCTCCTGGTAGGCCATGAGCTGTTCCCGTTCCTGGTCGGGGCTGAGTGAATATGTCAGGACTTTGCCGGGTTTGGCGACAGGGACACGGAGAGGGGCTTTTTCAGGCTCTGGACCTGATACCGTGGGCTGGGCCCTGGCAGGTTTGGGAGCTTGATGAGAAGGCAGGGCAGCGACATGTCTACACCCGGTAAACAGCACCAGCATTGCCAGAGCGGCTGCAGTGGGGTATAAACGCGCATGAAAGCGAGATTTTCTGGACATGAAACGTGTTATAAGCTCATGAAACGGTAAATGTCAATCATATGAATCAGATCAAACCCCCCTTCGGTCAGCACTTCCTCCACGACAGGAATCTCCTCTCCCTTATCGTTAGATCCGCTGATCTCACTCCTGATGATACTGTACTCGAAGTGGGTGTCGGAACCGGGAAATTGACTGAAGTAATTTTAAAAACAGGGGCCTCGGTCATCGGGGTCGAGATAGACCATTCCCTGGCTGACAGGCTTGAAGATGAATTCTCGAATGTAAGCTCGTTTCGCCTCGTCAGGGGGGATATACTCAAAGTGCCGTGGGATGAGCTGCTCCCATCCGGCAGACGAACGGTCCTGATGGGGAACCTGCCCTATTCTGTTTCCACGCAGGTGATATTCAGGGCCCTGGAGTACAGAAGCCGCATACTGAGAGCTGTTTTCCTGATGCAGTGGGAGGTAGGCCGCCGTCTGACATCCCATCCCGGCACGAAGGAGTATGGGATCCTGGCCGTTGCCAGCCAGCTTTTCGGCCGGCCGAAGCTTGTCAGAAAGATCCCTCCAGATGTCTTCCTGCCGCCTCCAAAGGTCGATTCAGCGCTGATGAGATGGGACCTTTCATCGGAACCCCTATTTCCCCTCACAGACTGGAATTTCACGAGGAATGTGATACGTGCGTCCTTTGGAAAGAGGCGAAAGACTTTGATAAACAGCCTGAGTTCGGGGATCGAGGGCCTGAAAAAAGAGGATCTGGCCGCGATTCTGAAGGAGATGGAGATCATCCACACTGTACGTGCCGAAGGCCTGGAGGTCTCCCAGTTTGCAGAGCTTTCCAATCGGGTTCTTGATGTCGTGAAGGGAGGGCGATAGTTTGGGTGTGGATAGTTCTGTTCTTCGTATTATTCCCATTGGAGGTGTTGGTACATTCGGGATGAACTCCATGGTAGTGGAGTTTGGTGATGATATGATAGTGGTGGACGCTGGTATCAAGATACCCCAGGGAAACATGCCCGGAGTGGACCAGATACTTCCAGGTTTTTCCTACGTGATTGAGAACAGCCAGAGAGTGAAAGCTGTTTTCCTTACCGACGGCCACGACGATCACATTGCTGCTCTTCCGTACCTGATCCGATATCTTGATGTGCCGGTCTACGGTACTGCCTTTACTATTGCACTGGCACGGGCAAGGATTATCGACAACTATCTGAATATGGATCAGACAGAACCGGATTTCGTGCAGCTGCTCTTTGGAAATACAGTTAAGTGTGGCCCGTTTTCCGTGGAA